>CAQTPN010000134.1 GCA_948888345.1 uncultured bacterium
TAATCAATTTGAAATCAGAATTAAAGCACCGTTTATTACAAAAAATGCAAAAGCCGGACAATTTATAATTTTAAGAACAGATAAAAATTCCGAAAGAATTCCCTTAACAATTGCCGATTACAATAGGGAAACCGAGGAATTGACGATTGTTTATATGGCAGTAGGCTATACAACAAAAAAACTTGCTTCTCTTGAAGTTGGAGATGAAATTGAAGATATCGTAGGTCCCTTGGGACAGCCGACCCATATTGAAAAATACGGTACCGTTGTATGCTTGGCCGGCGGATACGGTGCTGCTCCATGTTATTTGATTGCAAAAGCATTTAAAGATGCCGGCAATAAGGTTTATATGATTATGGGCGCAAGAAATAAAGACCTTATATTCTGGCAAGATAAAATGAAAGATGCTTGCACGGAACTTTTTATTACAACAGATGATGGCTCCCTGGGGCAAAAAGGTTTTGTTACCGGCGTTATGCAGGAAATCATGAACAAAGAAACGGTAAACTATGCAATTGCGGTTGGTCCAATGCCAATGATGAAAGCCGTTGCAGACCTTACAAGAGGCAAAGGTATTAAAACAGAAGTATCAATGAATCCTATAATGGTTGATGGAACCGGTATGTGCGGAGCCTGCAGAGTTACCGTCGGTAATGAAGTAAAATTTGCCTGTGTTGACGGCCCCGATTTTGATGCTCACCTTGTAGATTTTGATGAAGTTATAAACAGAACAAAAATTTACAAAGATTATGAAAAAAGATGTGATGAAACACACTGCAATCTTCAAAAACAAGCCAGAGAATTAGAAAAAACAATGAAATAAAAGTATAAGAATAGTTAAAAAAGAAATTGAGGTAAATTATGTCAAACAACGGTAATATTCCTATTTGTCCATTGATTTCATCAGGAAAAGATATTAATTCTGTATGTGCTCAGGAAAGTTGTGCCTGGTATATCCAAAACCTTAAAACCTGTGCTGTATATGTTATGGCACATAATGCACTTTTAGATGTTAAAGCAAAACAAGGCGCAAAACAAGAGTAATAGAGATTTTAGACAAATTTACAAGGAGAACAAAAGCATGTCAAGACCAATGACAATAACTGAAAAAATTTTTGCAGCTCATGCCGGCAAAGAAGAAGTTAAAGCAGGAGATTTAATCAGTGCAAAAGTTGATATTACTTTAGCAAATGATATTACAGGCCCTGTTGCAATTAATGAATTTAGAAAAATTGGTGTTGACAAGGTTTTTGACCCTGAAAGATGTGTTTTTGTTCCGGACCATTTTGTGCCTAATAAAGATATTAAATCAGCAGAGCAAGTGAATTTAATCAGGAAATTTGCCCGCGAAATGGGATTGAAATTTTTCTTTGAAGTAGGTCGAATGGGAATTGAACACGCACTTTTACCTGATAGCGGAATTGTTACTGCGGGTGATTTAATAATAGGGGCTGATTCTCACACTTGCACTTATGGTGCTCTCGGTGCTTTTTCAACAGGTGTAGGTTCAACAGATTTGGCATGTGCTATGGCATCAGGCGAAACCTGGTTCAAGGTGCCATCTGCCATTAAGGTTGAATTTAACGGCAAATTAAACAAATGGGTGAGTGCTAAAGATTTAGTACTGCATTTGATTGGTGATATTGGTGTGGATGGCGCGTTGTATAAGACTCTTGAAATAACAGGAAGTGCAATTTCAGAAATGCCAATGGACGGCAGATTCACAATCTGTAATATGGCAATTGAAGCTGGTGCTAAAAACGGCATAATTCCTCCCGACAAAATTACCGAGGAATACTTAAAGGGACGCTCCATTAGACCATATAAATTCTATACATCTGACCCTGATGCAGAATATGAAAGAGTAATAAAATATGATGTAGCAGACATTGAGCCTACCGTTGCCTTCCCGCATTTACCTGAAAATACAAAACCTATAAGTAAAGTAGGGAATGTTGAAATTAATCAGGTAGTAATCGGAAGCTGTACAAACGGCAGACTTTCCGATTTAAAAATCGCTGCAGATATTTTAAGAGGCAAAAAAGTTCATAAGAATGTGCGTTTGATTGTATTCCCCGGAACTCAAGATATCTACCTGAAAGCAATTGAGCTTGGATATGTTCAAACAATAGTTGAGGCGGAAGGTGCAGTATCAACTCCGACCTGCGGACCTTGTCTTGGCGGACACGCCGGAATATTAGCAAAAGGTGAACGTGCCGTTTCCACAACAAACAGAAACTTTGTAGGCCGTATGGGACATCCTGAATCAGAAGTATATCTGGCATCACCTGCGGTTGCTGCTGCAAGTGCAATCTTAGGAAGAATTGCAAGTCCTGAAGAATTATAAGGAATAATAAAAGTCAATGTTAAAAAATATTCTGGCAATTCAGATGAATTCCGTTATTGGAGATTACAAAGCTAATTGCAATAAGGTTTTAGCATTAATTTCAAAATTTTATAACAACAATAAAACTTCAAAATTACCGGATATAATTTTCCTGCCCGAAGTTTGGACTCTTGGCTGGTATACAGATTGCTTTAGAGAATGTGCAAAAGAAAATTCCGATACTGTTAAATTCTTATCAAATATTGCCAAAAAATATGATGTTAATATCGTAGGGGGCTCATACATAAGGGAAAAAAACGGCATTTATAAAAACTCCTGCCCCATTATAGATAGAAACGGCAGATTATGCGGAATTTACGATAAAATCCACCTGTATTCTCCGGATGGCGAAGCTGATGCCGTAAGTTCCGGAGACACTCCTTTAATTGTCGATATTGAAGGATTAAAAATCGGGCTTTCCATCTGCTACGATATAAGATTCCCTGAATTATTCAGAAGTTATATTTCAGACAAAAACAGGCCGGATTTACTTATAAACCTTTCCGCATGGCCAAAAACAAGACGCGCGCAATACGATGCAATGGCAAAGTCAAGGGCTGTTGAAAATCAGTCTTATTTTCTGGCACTTTCTCAAACAGGATTAATAAAAAATAATATATATAATTCAGGTTTTTCAAGCCTAACGGCACCATTAGGAGAAACTGTTTCCATATTAAATGAAGATGAGGGCTTTATATTTGAAACAATTGACACTGATATTGTTTCAAATATAAGAAAAACTTATCCCAATTTAGATAACAAAAAAGTTAATAATTTTGGATTTTATCCGAATTTTATAAGTGTAAATTCTAAAAAAGAAGCGAAGGTGAATTTATGTTGAAAAAAATTCTTTTTCTTTGCGTTGTTTTTTTAAATATTTCCATCGCATCATTTGCTTCTTTATCAATTCCCGTAAACGATGCTATTGATAATACGGGGCTTGGACGAAATTCGGTTATTTCCGTTACTATAAAAGATTTAGATACAAATGACACCTTATATTCTAAGCACCAGAACACTTATTTAAATCCTGCTTCTTCACTAAAAGTTTTCACAATGGCAGCAGCACTTGATGCTCTTGGTGATAAATATCATTTTGAAACAATAATTTATATAGATGCAGATAAAAATCTATATCTAAAACTAGGTGCCGACCCGTTATTTACATCTGCCAATCTTGATGAATTAATTAAAACATTAAAAAAGGTATACGTCGGTAAAATTAAGAATTTTTACATTGATGACACCGTGATAGATAAGATTTATTATCCTGACGGTTGGGCTGCAGATGATTTTTGGCCCAATTCTCCAAAAATATCTCCGTATATTATTGATAATAACACCGTAAAAGTTACGTTTTCAATTCTAAAAGAAAAGAATGATGTAAAAATTTCCCAAAAAAATGACTATAAATTCTCTTTTATAAATGAGCTTCAAATCTCCGATAAAACAAATATTATTCCATCATTAAACTATGGAGAAAATTCAGGCATTGTATCTTTAAGAGGTACTATTTCGGATGATTTAACCAAAGAATTTCCTGTACTTGATACGGCACAATTTTTTAATTGTAAATTGAGAAAGACACTTGATAATAACGAAATATCTTATTCGAAGCCTTTTTATCAAAAACGGACTCCTGCCGGTGCAAAAAGAATTGCCTCTTATAGAAGACCCGTTAGAGAAGTTATGTCGCATATTTTAAAAACAAGTGATAATTTTTCAACAGAAGTCACATTCAAATTGGCCGGCGGAATTTGGGCAAAAGAAAATAGTGAATACATAGAAAAAGCATATCAAACTTCCAATAAAAACAATAAAACCGCTCCTTTTGGGACTTTCGAAAATGCCAAAGAAATGTTTTTTGATTACTACAAAAAAGCGGGGCTTATTACGGAAGATGACAAAATAAATCTTTCGGATGCATCCGGAGTTTCAAGGTATAACGCTTTTACTACAAAATGGATGTCAGAAGCATTGGTTTATCTTAATCAAAATTCTAAAATTAAAGACTATATGATAACTTCAAATGAAGGGACCTTAAGCAGAAGAATGCGCGAACTTGAAGGAGCTTTACGCGCCAAAACAGGAACTATTTTTGGTGTAAGTTCACTTACGGGATATTTAACTTCAAAAAATAATAAAAATTATGCTTTTTCAATTATTATACAAAATTTCGGCGTGCGCCCCTCCGTTGTAAAAGGTTTAGAAGATGATATAATTTACGGGATTTATTTTGCAGATTAGAATTCTTTTAGCTATTTTATTTCAATTTCTCATTCTTCTTATTTTTATATGTTTGGCAATTAATTTTATTATTAAATGTATAAATTTCTGCATTGAAACAAATTCCGATTATTCAAGCTTTTTATTGAATAGTATAGCTTTTTCTATACTATTTGCAACATTTATTATTATGCTGTCTGTTATTATAATAAATAGTTTACGAAAAACTTTAAAACACCCCGAAGAATTTTCAAATTCGGATAATATTTTATCAAAATTTATAGGAAATAATTTATCAGGCAACGCACATTATTCATATCACAGATGTTTGGATAAAAATCTGCTTAAAATTTTAGATGATATCGGCAAAGAAACTAACATATACCCGGAGCTTTTTATTCTGGACAGTTTTATTTTTACAATATTTTCCTTAGGATACAACGTAAAAAAATCTAAAATTTTTATAACAAAGGGGCTTATAAAAATTTTAAACAAAGAAGAATTAAAAGCGGTTTTACTCCAGCAGACAGGCCTTATTAAAAATCAAGATACGGCTTATTTTTGTTATCTTTCATGTTTTGTCCGCATTTATCTGAAAATTGCAAATGCTTTTTCTGATATATTTATTTTCTCAATAATTACACCCGTTATA
>CAQTPN010000135.1 GCA_948888345.1 uncultured bacterium
GATGCCTTATCTTATGGCAGCATCCCTGTAAAATTCATCCCCAAAAGGCGTGAATTAATATGGGCAGCCTCCGCATTAATTATTTTAGGTGCGGCAGTTAAAGGCGGTGTGGAAATATCTAAAAACTTTATTAAAAAAGCAAAAGACATAATCCTGCCTGCAGGTGCAAAAACCCCAAACAGAATGGCAAATACCTGCTTAAACTGCAACCTTTGCATAAATAGCTGCCCGAATAAAATTCTTACTAAAGCAAATGATGTTTTTCCCGCTGTGCATATTGACTATTCCAAAGGCAAGGGGTATTGTAAATATGACTGCACGGAATGCTCAAAAGCCTGTCCTTCCGGTGCTATTCAAAAAATTACCCTTGAAGAAAAACAAAATACAAGAATAGCAATGGCAGCGATTAATGAAGAAAACTGCACTCAGTGCGGTATCTGTATCTATGACTGTCCAAAAGGTGCAATTTCAAAGGTAAACAGAAAAACAATAATTGACGGCTCAAAATGCATCGGATGCGGAAAATGCAAACAATCCTGCAGATTTAATGCAATAGAAATATTTTCGGTAAATGAACAAAGGAGAATATAATGTCACTCGGTATAACGGAAATTACTTTAATATTAATTGTTATTCTGCTTCTTTTCGGCGGAAAAAGAATTCCTGAACTTGCAAGAGCTTTCGGCCGTGCAACAGCCGAATACAAAAAAGCAAAAATTTAATTAAAAAAGAGGCGGAAGAAATAAAAGATTCGCTTTCCGAAAACGAAGAAAAACCTGTTGAATACCAATTAAAGGATGATACAGAAAACCCGCAGGTATAAAATGCCCGAAAAAACAGAGCAAAATCAAGATAATGAAACCTTAATCTCTCATCTTGAAGCCCTTAGAGAAGCTCTTTTAAAGTGCTTTATCTCAATAGGGGCAATTTTGCCGTTTGCATTTTTTATATCCCCGAAAGCACTTCATTATCTAATAAAAATATTAATCGGAAATAACAATATCACTTTAAATTTTTTCTCACCGGTTGAAGTCTTTATACTTCAGATAAAACTTGCCCTTGTAATTGATGTAGTTATATGTTTCCCCTACATTGCAAAAAAACTCTGGGATTTCATACTGCCCGCCCTTTATGATAATGAAAAAAAGTTTATAAAATCAATTGTTCTTTATTCAAGTACGCTATTTATTTCAGGGGTTATTTTCTGCATTTTTACAATTCTTCCCTTAATTATAAATTTTGGAATGAGCTTTTCTAATGGCAATATTCAGGCTGTTTTTAATATCTCAAACGTGATAAACCTTTCTTTGTGGCTTTCCGTTGTATTCGGGCTTATGTTTCAAACCCCTTTAATTGTATACTCTTTAATTAAATCAGGCATCGTTGATTATAATACAATTTCAGACAAAAGAAGGTACGTAGTTGTAATTTTATTAATTTCAGCTGCCATTTTAACTCCGCCGGATATTGTATCACAGGTTATGCTCTTTATTCCGACATATCTTTTATTTGAACTCGGGCTTTTATTTTCAAGAAAGTATAAGGATAAACTATGAGCAATACCACAATAGCGGCAAATATCCTGAAAACTCTTGAAACAAGTTCTTCAATCGGCATGTTTGCAAGAGATACAGGAGGGTGTTTAATTTCAAAGCTTGCCTTCTCAAGAAGCAAGGATGAATCAAAAGAAATAGGATTTGCCGAACTCTCGGAATCTGCCGTTTTTTATTTTTCTGCCCCCGCAGCAGCCAGGCTTGGTGCGGATATCTTTTCAAAAACAAACAATATTACAAAAGAAGAGCTTACAACCCCCTTTAAAGATTTAAAAAATATAACAAACCCCAAAAAGCTAAAATCTGTAAAATTGGGAAAGTTTGCACAAATCGCATCAACTTTCAGCCTTATTCTTCCGCTTGTTTTTGCAATTGCTCCTTTAAGAAATCTTATGACTTTGTCAAAAAGCGGGAAAAATGACTTTGTAAGCGTTGTTGGCCTTGAAAATAAAGAGGAAGAAAATAAAAAACAGGAAGCAAAAGCAAAGACCAAAAAATTAGCAAAAACTTTAGGACTCACAGCCCTTGGCGCATTGGCTGCAACAGGGATAGCTTCAGGCCTTTTAAAAAATGATAAAATCTATAAAAAAGCAGAACCCCTTCTGGATAAAACACTAAAGCACTTTGATTTTACAAAAACCGGCGACCTTGAATTAATGCACTACGGTGCTTTGATTTACCCCGTAAGTATTGCAAGCTATTTTTATGCCAGCCGTGATAAATATGAAAAGGCGGAAAACGCGAGAAGATTTTCTATAACGGTGCCTCTTATGTTTTTTGGCGAAAAACTTATTGAAAAACCTATCTATAAAGTCTTTGATAAAAAATTCGGCACAAATGTTATGGATAACGGTAAAATAAAATCTTATAAAGAAATTTTAAATATGCCTTTATCCGAACAAAAGCAATATTTAAAATCAAAAAACCTCTCATACGGACTTACATTCTTTATAAATACAATGGCAATTGCAGGTGCTGTTGCCCTTTTAAACAGAATAGAAACAAAAAGAAATTATGCAAGGGAAAAAGCGCAAAATATAAATAAAAGACCTGATAATATATTATTGAAAGACAGCATAGAACAATGGAAAACAAAAAATATACAGATATCGACTTTGCAAAACTCGATATAGAACGCCAAAAAAGAAGGGGTGCAAGTGAAGCTGTTTTTTGTGAATGCAAAACGGATGAACAGCTTATAAAAATTTTTCAAACCTTTAAAGACCACGGGCAAAACATTCTTGGAACAAGAGCATCATTAAAACAGATGCAGGCTATGAAAGCTGTTTTGCCTGAAATAAAATATAATGAAAAAGCCTGCACAATAACACTTGTAAACAGTCCTATTGAAAAAATCGGCGAGATTGCAATTTGTACAGGCGGAACAGGGGATATTCCCGTTGCGGAAGAAGCAGCAGAAACTGCAGAATTTTTTGGAAGCAACGTAAAAAAATACTACGATATAGGAGTGGCAGGCATCCACAGGCTTTTTGATAAAATTGACGATATAAGAAAGGCAAATGTAATTATCGCAGTTGCAGGCATGGAGGGTGCTTTAGGAGGAATTTTAACAGGTCTTGTTGATATTCCGGTTATAGCAGTACCGACATCAATCGGCTACGGTTCTTCATTTAACGGCCTTTCGGCTCTTTTAACAATGCTAAATTCCTGTGCCGAAGGAATGACCGTCGTAAATATTGATAACGGTTTTAATGCAGGATATAGTGCCTCTCAAATTAATAAATTAATTTCAAAAGGAAGGAAAAATACATAGATGAACTTATATTTTGAATGCAAATCAGGAATTTCGGGAGATATGGCAGTTGCAGCACTTTTAGATTTAGGCGCAGATAAAGAAAAACTGGATAAAGCCCTATCTTCAATAAATTTAGAAAATGAATTTGAATACAAAATAACAAAAAAATCCGTCAATGGAATTATGACCACAGATTTTGATGTTATATTAAAAAATCAGCACCGCCATGAGGGTGAACACACCTGCGGGCACCATCATGAGCACCATCACCACGAACACAGAAATCTTAATGATATTAATAAAATAATAGATGGCGCAGATGCAGCAGGCAGTGCCAAAACCCTTGCAAAGAAAATCTTTGAAATAGTGGCAAAAGCAGAAAGCAAAGTCCATGGAAAACCGATTAATGAAATACATTTCCATGAAGTCGGTGCCATTGATTCTATAGCAGATATTTTAAGCTTTGCAGTTTTATTTGATGACCTGAATCCAAAAAATGTTTATATTTCACCTTTAACAGACGGGCAAGGCTTTGTAACCTGTCAGCACGGTAAAATCCCCGTTCCTGTTCCTGCTGTTGTTGAAATAGCTTCAAGCTGTAAAATACCATTAAAATTTTCTTCAAATGAAGGGGAAATGGTAACCCCCACAGGTGCCGCAATTGCCGCTGCTTTATACAACGGAGAAAATTTGCCTGAAGAAATTATTATAGAAAAAATAGGACTCGGTGCAGGAAAAAGACCTTACGAACACCCGATTTTAAGGGTTTTCGCCATTAAAGAATAATGGCAAATTCAGTGTTTATTCAAGCTTCCTGTCCTGTAACCTTCTAAATCCATCGTAACATAATAAAATCCGAACTCTTTAAATTTTGTAACGATAACATTACGATATTCAACAAGCTTTTCAAATTCTGAAGAGAGAATTTCAATCCTTGCAATATCTTTATGAATACGGACTCTAAACTGTTCAAATCCTGATTTTAAAAGAAATTCTTCTGCCTTATCAATCATTTTAAGCTTCTCTTTTGTAATTTCATCCCCGTATGGAATTCTTGAAGCAAGACAGGCAAAAGAGGGTTTATTGCAGGTATAAAGCCCCGCTTTTTCAGATAAAATCCTAATTTCTTCCTTTGTAAGCCCCGCCTCAATCAAAGGGCTTTTTATATTAAGCTCTGAAACCGCCCTCATTCCGGGACGGTAATCCTTTGTGTCATCTATATTCGAACCTTCAATAATCTGCCCCAGATTATTTGTTTCCGCAATCTCTAAAAACTGCCCGAAAATCTTCTTTTTACAAAGATAACATCTGTTTATGGGATTTTCCTTAAATCCCTCTGTTTTTAGTTCGTCAAATTCAATAACAAAGTGTTTTATCCCCTCTTTTTTACAAAATGCAACGCTTTCATTGATTTCTCTTTCAGGTATTAAAGCGGATTTGGCAGTAATTGCAACAGCATTTTCCCCCAAAATTTCCTGCGCCGTCTTTAACAAAAAAGTAGAGTCAACACCGGAAGAATACGCAACCGCAGCCTTTTTTAAGCCTTTTAAATATTCCTTCAAATTTTGAAGTTTATTCTCCAAAGACATTAACGGCTTCTTTCATATTTTTTCTTATTTCAACCTTAAACGGACACCTGGTTTCACATGCCCCGCACTGAACGCATTCTGCGGCTTTATGTTTCAATACCTTATAATGTTCTCTCACAGTTTCGGGAATTTCACGTTGAGCACGTGCAAGATTTAAAAATTTTGTAACCGATGCAACATCAATTCCCTTCGGGCAGGGTGCACAGTGTCCGCAATACATACAATGCCCTTCCCAGCTTATTTTGGGGAATTTTGCAAGAGCGGAAGCATAGTCTTTTTCATTATCCTCCGCCGTTTCATATCTTACAC
>CAQTPN010000136.1:0-2096 GCA_948888345.1 uncultured bacterium
GCGAAATGATGCCGCAGCAATTGTGGGAAACAACCATGGACCCTGCAAACAGAACCTTATTGAAGGTAAGTATTGAAGATGCAATGCTTTGTGATGAATTATTTGATGTATTAATGGGAGATAATGTTGCTCCAAGGCGTGATTTTATAGAACAAAACGCTGTATATGCAACAAATATCGACACATAGTTTTTATAAAGAGATTAGTCCCGTTTGATTCGGGATTAATCTCCAAAAATTATAAACGGCATATCATTTTCAAGGGCATATTGCCTTAAGAAGGCATTTCCTGCCTGCTTGTACATGTTCGTGTTGTTGTTGTGGTTGGTTTTTTCCATAAATTCTTTGATATTGTCTATACTATCATCCTCGCTGTATGCAAATACGCCCATTACTTCGGGGTTTGTAATATACATTTCATTGTATTCTCTGTTGCCTTTTCTTGCATTTGAATTTATTGAAGCAAGTACTTTTATTAATTTTTCTCTTATCTCGGCAGGCTCAATTTCTATCATGGATTTATTTGCATTTTCTTTTACAAATTTGATATATTCTTCATCATCAAGATTTAAGGCATCCTTTATTAAATTTGAAATATATCGTCTTTCTTCTTCTCTGTATCCGCCAAAGATATAATTTTCTTTGAAATTATCAATATTTTTTCCGCACCCGCTTCCGGAGTCAGTATTTCCGCCGCCGAGCATATATTTAGTATCCGTCTTTAATAAAACACCCTGTGTTCTAAAGAATCTGTATTTGCTCTCCGGCCTTTCCGTATAACTTACAGAAAGCATTGCATCAGAGTCCGGCAGTGCAAAAGCATCAAATCTGCCGAGTTGGTCTTCAGTTGTAAGTCCGTGCGCAATAAACTTTATATTGCCTGTTTCAACATCAATGGTTTCTCTTAAGCCATTTACTCCCTGCGCTATTATTCCTTTAGAAGCAGAGCCTTTCGGGAAGCCTATTTTTTCCCAGTCTTCAACTTCATTAAATTTAATTATAATAAGCCCGTTTTCATCTTTATAAACGCCTTTAATATTAGTTGAATAGTCGTTGTTTACCCTTGTAATTGCTTTATCAACAGTGCTTGCTTTTGGAATTTGGGTTACAGGCAAAAGGGGCTGGGATTTTTTCAATTCATGGATATATTTCTTTATATCGGTGCTGCATTTTTCAAGTTGATTTTTATGTTTGTCGAAGAAAGCATTGTTATTTTTAACGGCCTTTAAATCAGCTTCAGTAAATATTTTAGCTATATCAAACAAATTGTCATACTGCATATCAAAAGCAACTGATTGCTCTGCTTTTTCCATATAATTTTCCGTAAGTTGGGCTGCAAGTCTTTCGGGGGTTTCCCAGCCGGTTGAACATATTTGTCTTGCATCATATTCGGCCTGTTTTTTAACTTTTTCAAAACTGCCGAGCCATTCATGGTTTTGAATTAATGAGTATAGTTTAATTTTTTCATCATGAGTTAAATTGAGTTTATTTGAAATAAAGAATGTATCAAAGGCACCTTCAACAGCGTGTTTGCTGCCTGATTTTCCTTCAAGTTTGCCGATATCATGAGATAGTGCTGCAAAAAGCATAATCTTTTTATCGGAGTCATCTAAATTGTTGAATTCGGGATTTTGTACAATCTTTTGCATAACCTTTAAGCTGTGTTTAAATACATCAAAACTATGTGTATTATGTTGAATTCTCCCGATTTGAGTTCTAAATTCAGGGAAGCATTCAACTATTTTATTTAATTCGCCCTCAATTTCTTTGTTGTTACAGTGTACTTTATTATTTTCAGAGAATTTAATAACAAAGGGTCTTAATTTTTCAATTGCCTCTTTTGTTTTCGGATTTTTTATTCCTTCAAGTTTTTGACTGTTATTCAAATTAACAGGGTAGCCTGAAATTGAAAATCCTGTTGGGTTATTCTGATTTTTATGAAGCTCAAAGCCAAAATAATCGTATATTTTTTGAATTTCTGTCATCGGCATATCTTTTGTTAAATTCAAAACATCTTTAATGAAATCATTTTTATCATATTCCTGTTCAATTTTAAGATTGTTGAATTCGATGTCGCTAAGTTCCTTAAGTGCGGAT
>CAQTPN010000136.1:2106-5193 GCA_948888345.1 uncultured bacterium
GTGCGGATGATAAGGCATTCATTGAATTATTAAATTCTTGAATTTTGCTGTCGCTCAGCGGTTTCATCTCAATACCGAGAGATTTAACAAGATTGGATAAAAGTGTATAATATTCTTCCTGATTTTTGGGAATTAAAGGCAAGGCTTTATTATTAAAGCTAAAAAGTGAACAGTTGGGGGCTACAAGATTTCTTATAAGTTCTCTTTTCTTTGAAGCAGATATTTCTCCTATACTTTGTTTTTCATATAAGGATACAAACTTACTAAAAATAAATAAGTCATTTTTGTTAAGCCCGGCCAATTCTTCTTTGTCCATAATCTGCTGCAAATTATTGATTTCTTCAATGCTTATCTGTTTTTCCATCAAGAGAGGAATTGCATTTTTAGGAAAATTTCTTTTAGAATAATCATCCAAAATATTATTTGCTTTATTGATATCATCACAAGAACGAAGTATGGAGCATATTTCATCCGATGAAAATTCGCTTCTGTAAATTTTATTAATAAGAGAACTGTTTTCATGATTTAAGCAGCCGATAATTTTGCAAGTGTCTTCTTTGGAAAAACCTGCTTTTTCTCTGTCATCACATATTTGTTTTATTGTAAATTCGCTTGTTGCCTTAGTATTTGATATAGCCTTTGCAATAGCTTCTCTTGCGTAAGTATATTTTTCATTTGTACACAAATCTTCAATGGCTTCAATATCTAAAATGATATCGGGATTATGGTTTGCTATGCCGTTCAAAACATACTTTACGGAATTTTTCGGAAAATTTAATTCTTCATCAAAACAGAGTTTTTCAGCAAGTGCAATTATTTCTTCATCAGATTTTACAATAATGTTTGAAGCATCCAATTTATCTGTTGCTTTGCTGTTTTGATATAAAAATTCAAGGATTGCTTCTTTTCTATCCTGTAATTCATCATGGTATGTTGGTTTATAATCTGTTTTACAATCATAATCAAAATCGGAGTCTAAATCGTTGTCGCAATCTCCGCCATAGCCGTTAAAATCTTCATAATCTTCAAAACCTTCCCTGCCTTTAAAGGACATATTTACCATAGCTTTGCCGTATTGCCCCTGTGCTTCAAGGGAGCTTGCTTCAACCGGTTTATTTTCATTTTTAATATCGGACAATTTTTTTGTTTTATTATTCTTTTTATCAAGCTGAACCTGTTTATTAATTCCGTTGAAATTAATTTCCATGTATTAAAAATGTCCTTCCTTAAAATATCCTTGTTGATTAGGGTATCGGCAGCGGATTTTAAAAACTTTATAAAAGATTAATTTTTTGTTACAAAATATCATTATTTCACTCGTATTTTTAATTTATTGCTCTTATAGGTTGAAAAGCTTATAATAAGGAGTATGGAAGAAAAAGAAATTATACAAAACAGAATTACAAATTTAATCAATTTAAGACAGACAATGATACAGGCCTTAATCATCCTAATCGGCGGTACAATTGGTGTCTGTTTTACGTCCAATAGTGCCAGTAAATATGTCCTAATTATTTTAGGTATACTGTGCGGACTTGGTATTATGCAAAAATTGCATAACTATCATATTGAACTCAAAGGATATTTATATGAAAAACAAAGGAGATAATAATGACAGAAAATATCTATACTATATTAAACTGGGTATTTGGCACTTTAGTTGCAATAATGTGCCTTTTCGCCGTTAATGTTATAGCACCCTCGACCGGTTGGGAAGAAGAAAAAGAAACAAAAAAAAGCTCCTGATTTTAGGAGCTTTTTAAACACTTTATGAGCCAAAAGGCGAATTTTATATACTACAGATAATTTTTAATTTCCCATTCTGAAACTTTTGTTCTGTAATCATCCCATTCTTTTTCTTTTGATGATACAAATTCGTTATAAATGTGCTCGCCAAGAGCTTTTTTAACAAGTTCATTCTTTTTCATTAAATAAATTGCTTCATTTAAGGCTCCTGGAAGAGATGCAATTCCTTTTTCTTTTCTTTCTTTTGCACTCATCTCATAAATATTTTCTTCTGTTTGCTTTGGCGGATTTGTTTTATTTTTAATGCCTTCTATCATGGCTGTTAACATTACTGCAAAGGTTAAATAAGGATTGCAAGAGGGGTCGGGTGAGCGTAATTCGATTCTTGTGCCGTTTCCTCGTTTAGCAGGAACCCTGATAAGTGCGCTTCTGTTTGCTAAAGACCATGCAAGATAAACAGGTGCTTCATACCCCGGGACAAGCCTCTTATAGCTATTTACGGATGGATTTGAAACAGCTGTAAAGCCCATAACATTTTCTAATAATGAACCGATTGAATACATTGCTTCGTTTGATAATTGATAAGGTGCGTTTTCATCATAGAAAGCATTTTTGCCGTCTTTAAATAATGAAACGTTGCAGTGCATACCTGAACCGTTTATTCCAAAAACAGGTTTTGGCATAAAGGTTGCGTATAAATTATTTTTTGCAGCAACTGCTTTTACTGCGTATTTGAATGAAACAACGTTATCTGCAGTTGTGAGTGCATCTGCGTATTTAAAATCAATCTCATGCTGGCCGTCTGCTACTTCATGGTGGCTTGCTTCAATATCAAAGCCCATTTTCTTTAACGTTTCAACCATTTGAGCACGGACATTTTCACCTCTATCATCAGGGCCGACGTCATAATAACCTGCTTTATCGTGTGTTTCAAGGGTTGGATTTCCTTTTTCATCCATATTAAATAAGAAAAATTCAGCTTCAGGGCCAACATTTAAAATATAGCCCATATCTGCCGCTTCTTTTAAAACTCTTTTAAGATTGCATCTCGGGCAGCCTTCAAATGGTGTTCCGTCTGCATTATGGATATCGCAGATAATTCTTGCAACGTTTGTACCCTCCTCGGCATTTTTTCTCCAGGGAAGGAGTGAAAATGTTGCCAAATCAGGATAGAAATACATATCTGATGTTTCAATGCTTCTGAAACCCTTGATTGAAGAGCCGTCAAGCATGCATTCGTTGTTTAAAACTTTATCAATTTGTGATGCAGGTACAGCCATATTTTTTACTTTACCGTTGATATCAACAAATTGAAGTCTTATAAAATGTACATTATTTTTT
>CAQTPN010000137.1 GCA_948888345.1 uncultured bacterium
TATTTGTATTCAAATAAAATTATTTAAATACAAATAAATATTATCAAATATGGCTAAAAATATCAAACAATTTTAATATTACAGAATGAACAGTAAAAAATATGTGAAAGCATTTTGCAACTCTGAAGGCATCAAATATGATGATGTTGTTAAAATCTTGTCGGATAAAACCAAGAAAAATTACACTTACCAATCTTTATACGGCAAATTAACCAGAAATACTTTTACATACGAAGAAGCCTGCATTTTGGCTGACACTTTAGGCTATGAATTAATTCCGGTTAAAAAGAAATAATCTTTTTTATTCCTTCACAAAAACAAATACCCCTGTATTGTTATCGGAATGCTTTGAATCATTAATTATAAACTTGGTTTTCAATTTTAAATTTTGATTTGAAATATCAAGAATATCAAACACAATCCTTGTCATAAGCATATAGTAAAGCGAATTCTTATAATAAAGCCTTTTCTTTTCGCTGTCCGGTTTTGTATAAAGCTCGCTCATAGATTCAACAGTATTCATATTGTTAATCAATACAATAAATTTTGTCCCTGATTTTAATTCTTTAAAATACTTTTTTAAATAATTCTCAAGCTGCGCGCTTTTTGTATTATAAACCGTATAATCATATAAAATTTCACGTGCATTTTTTCTGTTTATTTTATTTATGGTATCTTCATCAAAAACAAGCCCGTAATATTTTCTCACATCATTTAAAAGCATATCCGTTATTTCAAAATCAAGATAATGAGCCTTCGGGGTATATCTTCTATAAAGTTTTCCCATAACGGGAATTAAAACATAATCATCCTTTTTTATTATATTTAGCCTGTCAAGGGTTGATTTTAAAGGTGTCCCAAATTCAACATCTTTATCCAGAGGACTCATTTTTGAAAATAAGAAAGCTGATATAGAAATTAAATAGAAAACAAATAAAAGTTTGATAAAACGGGTATTTTTAAAAGAATTCAACCCAAAGGCCACACCTAAAACTATTACAGGATAAGAAATTAAGGTGTAGCGGATTGTTAAAGACATCAATCCTAATGATGCCATAATGAATTCAAATCCCAAAAATAAAACTGAGGGCAAAAGAAGGATTATCAAAGTTTTATTTTTTTCCGCAAAGGCCTTTATAAACCCTCTTATAAAGCCTGTTACACAAAAAATAACAGGGAATAATATCAAAAATATATTCTTAATATTAAAAAGATGTTTTAAAATAAAGGCGTTATATTCATAATTATTCTGTGTGCCGTAGAAAAAATTTCCGCTAAAATAACTCTGTAAAAATATGCTGAAAAATGCAGGCTTAAAAATAAAAATATCCCTGCCAAATGAACATATAGTGTTTCTGTAGCTGAAAATTCCATGCAATGTCATAATAAGGGCAGGTAAATATAAAAGCCCTGTTATTAAATAAAGTCTTAAAATCTCTTTTTTATTTTTTGAAAAAATTACAGCTGTTAAAAATTGAAAAAACACATAAACAAAGCTTATGTTAAACGTATATAAAAGAAGAAGATTTGAAATAACAAGAGGAATTTTTGCCCCGTCATTTTGTTTTATAAACTTAACAAAATAATAAGAGCTTAACAATGTTAAAAAACACGCCATGCCATAAAAGCGCAGTTCCGTTGTATAATAAATTAAAAACGGGCTAAAAGCAAGGATTGATGATGCATAAGCCCCTGTTTTTTTATTAAAAAATTTTTTGCCCGCAAAATAAGCCAGAGGAACAGTTAAAAAGGATGGAATAAACCCTAAAAGCCGTATCATTGTATCATTTTCACCCGCCCCGAAAAACGCGCAGAATTTCATCCATAAATGCAGCAGAATAAAATATAGAGGCGTGTGTAAATCTTCCGTATAAAGTCCCTTTATAACTTCAAAAATTGAATTTTTGGATGAAAAATAATAGGTATAAATTTCATCTATCCACAAATCACCTGCATTTTTCAGTGAAATTATCCTGAAAAACAACGCAATAACGGATACAATAAGGACAAATGCAATTTCTTTCTTGTTATTTTTAATATATTCTGCCGCACCGTTCATTTTCTAAATTCCAAGGGCATCTTTATAAAGCGCGACATAGCATTTAGCGGAATCATCCCACGTAAAGCGGCATTTAATAGCATTATCAACCATTTTGTTAAATTCATCTCTGCGGTCAATATATGTCCAAACACCTTTTTTGATTTCATCCACCATACTCCGCGCGTCATAGGTCAAAAATTTAAATCCGTTAGCTCTTTCATTCGGATAAGCTATAACAGTATCATCCAGGCCGCCCACAGCACGGACTATAGGAAGCGTTCCGTATTTCATTGCAACCATCTGGCTTATACCGCAAGGCTCAAATAATGAAGGCATCAAAAACATGTCGGAACCTTTATAAATTTTTTCTGATAATTCAGGCTTAAAGTCAATCCATGAACGCATATTGGATGAATTATTGCTGCTCCAGATAAGCATATTTTGATATCCGCCTTCACCTGTTCCTAAAAATACAAAATCACAGGGTAAATTCATTAAATCAAACTTTGCAAAATCAATTAAATCAAGCCCCTTTTGATAAGTTAAACGGGATATCATTGAAATAAGAGGTCTTTCAGGATTAACAGGCAGCCCGAACATTTTTTGAACCTCTTCTTTAAATTTTGGCTTCTCTTTTTTATCAAAATCTTTTTTATCATAAGTAGTGCCGTTTAAGATACCGCAAAGCTTATAAGTTTGTCCGCGGAGTGTATAATCCATTCCCTCGCCAAATTCTCCGCCCAAAATTTCTCTTGCATATCTTGGAGAAACGGTTGTGATTTTATCAGCGCAATACAGTGCACCTTTAAGCCAGTTTACTCTGCCGTAATGTTCAACGCAATCATCCCTAAACACGTTATCCCATCTCATATTTGAAAAATCAATTATAGCTTTATCGCAAGAACCCTGATAAGCAAGATTATGGATAGTAAAGATTGATTTTGTGTTTTTATAAAATTCATCGTATTTATAATTTGATTTTAAATAAACAGGTATCATTGCCGTATGCCAATCATTAGCGTGGATTATATCTGCTCTAAAATTTAAAAGTTTAGCATATTCTAAAACCGCAAGCGAAAAAGAAACGTATCTTTGCATTTCATACATTTCATCACACCACATAGGATATACAACATTAAAACAGGAAAAATATTTTGGATTATCCACAAAAAATATGTTTACATTTTTAGATTTCGGGTGTTTGCACATTTTTAATTTAAAAATATGACGGGAATTTCCCATATCAAGTGTAAGTTCAGAATTTGGAAGCTCCTTTATGCCCCATTTTTCTTCATCAATACACCCGTATAAAGGTGTAAATACACAAACTTCAGTCCCCTGTTTTTCCAAATAAGGAGGCAATTCACCAACGACATCAGCCAATCCTCCAACCTTTGAAAACGGTGCAACTTCAGCACTTGCAAGCAATACCTTTAATTTTTTCTCAAACATATTTAATCCTTCCATCCATCATCCTATTAATTTATTTTACCCTGCAGACAGCACTTTCAGTGTTTCTTTTAAAAGTTCTTCGCTGGAATCTTCAGCTATTGTGGCAGCACAGTGTTCAATTGCCGCCATATATTCATTTTGGGAATATCCTAAAGACTGTAGAATTGCTTGAACTTCTTTAATTGTTTCTTTCGATAATTTGGATTTTGAATTTGAAATACCGGAAACCCTATCTTCCATAATATTTGACACTATATCATTATTTGTCAGTTTACCCTTTAATTCTAAAATAATTTTTTGCGCCAATTTCGGACCGACCCCTTTTGCACGGGAAATCAATTTATAATCCCCTTCCAATACCGCATTTATAAGCTCGGAACCTGAAAATTCATCCAGCAAAACCATTCCCACTTTTGTACCGATTCCGGAAACAGAGGTTAAAATATCAAAAACGGCCCTGTCCTCTTTCTGCTTAAATCCTGCAAGATACATTATATCTTCTTTATGGATTAATTTTGAATAAATTTTAACCTCTTCGCCTGCATCCCCTAAAAGTGCACAGGTTCTTGAATTAATTAAAAATTTATATCCTATTCCGTTATTTTCAACCACGGCATATTCGGTATTTTTAAATGCCAAAATTCCCTTTATATAATCAAACATACAATTTTTTCCCGAGTTTTTTTAATGTTTCAATATCATCCTTTGGCTCAATCCCTATTGTTGTAAGATAATTACCGATTAATATACCGTTAACTGCACAATCCAAAGCTATTTCCATGTTTTCTTTGCTTAATCGAAGCTTTCTGCCTCCGGCAAAACGTACAACAGAATCGGGGTTTGCAATTTTTATAATCGCCAAAGTCCTTAAAATACCTTCTTCATCTATTTTATCCTGATAACTTTCAAAAGGTGTGCCTTTTATAGGTGTCAAAAAATTAACAGGGATTGAATCAGGTTGAATTTCAGCAAGATTTAAGGCCATTTCAACCCTCTGTTCAACACTTTCGCCCATTCCTATAATAACGCCTGAACATATTTCAATACCGGCATTTTTTATATGATTAATTGTATTAATTCTGTCTTGGAATGTGTGTGTTGTTGTAATATTAGGATGATAGCTTCTTGATGTATTTATATTATGATGATACCTTACAAGTCCTGCCTCTTTGAATTGCCGAGCTTTTTCTTCATCCAGAAGCCCTAAAGAAGCACAAGATTTTAATCCTAATTTATTAATTTCTCTTATCATCTCGCACATAACAGGCATATCAGCCCTGGCCGGGCCTCTTCCCGATGTTACAATCGCAAACCTTGTTGCACCGTTTTCTTTAGCCTCATTTGCCGTCTTTATCACATCATCAATTTTAACAAGAGGATGAGTGAAAATATTTGTCATATAATAAGAACTCTGCGCGCAGTATTTGCAGCTTTCAGAGCATTTTCCCGTCCTTGCGCTAATTAAAGAACAAAATTCCACAGTATCCGAATTATATTTTTTAGCCTCTTTTAATAAATCTTCAAGCGGCATTTTGTATAATCCTAATAGTTCTTTTTCATCAATAACAGTACCGGAAGCCATGTTTAATAATCCTATAAATATATTTAGAATTATTATATTGCAAAAACTTTTAAAAAGAATAAATTATTCTGCTTTTTTATAAATTTCAAAAAGTTTTTTAG
>CAQTPN010000138.1 GCA_948888345.1 uncultured bacterium
AGTAGGCTGGGACCCCGGGATGTTTTCTTTAAACAGAATGTATGCAAATGCCATCCTTCCTGATGGAAATGATTATACTTTCTGGGGAAGAGGGGTAAGCCAGGGACACTCTGATGCCATAAGAAGAGTGGAAGGCGTTTTGGATGCCAAACAATACACGGTTCCTGTTGAAAGAGCACTTAATGCGGTTAAAAACTGCGAAAACCCAACCCTTTCAACCCGTGAAAAACATACAAGAGAATGCTATGTTGTTTTAAAAGAAGGCGCAGACCCGAAAAAGGTTGAAGAAGAAATTAAAAATATGCCGAATTATTTCGCAGATTATGATACAACCGTACACTTTATCTCGCTTGAAGAATTAAAACGCGACCATTCAAAAATTCCGCACGGGGGCTTTGTATTCAGAACAGGCAAAACAGGCTTAAACAAAGAAAACAGCCACATTATTGAATATAATTTAAAACTGGATTCAAACCCTGAATTTACATCAAGCGTGCTTATAGCTTATGCAAGAGCTGCTTACAAGTTAAATAAAGAAGGACAAAAAGGCTGCAGAACAGTATTTGATATAGCACCTGCCTATTTAAGCCCCAAATCCGGCGAAGAACTTAGAAAAACAATGCTGTAAAACAAAATATTACAAAATAAAAGGCGGAGATTGAACTACTCCGCCTTTTTTAAACACTTCTTTACAATAAAATACAGGCTTAATATTGTTAATAAAATTCCGAGGATTTCGGATACCGCATATGAAAGATTAAAGCCTATTTTTGCATTTAAAATAAACGATGAGGTTATAAAAATATAAAAAGCTCCGGGAATTAAAGTTATAAAATAGTTTTTATCCTCACGATAAAGATATACTGTTGCATACAAGAAGGTTGGAATTGCAATCAGTTGATTTACAAATGTAAAATAACGCCAGATAAGACTAAAACTATCATTGTTACATTTTGCCCACCATAAAATTAAAACAAGACAAAATACAATAGGAATCATTATTTTTACCCTGTTTAAAATAGAATTTTGCTTCAATTTAAAAATATCGCATAAAGTAAGTCTTAAAGCACGAAGTGCGGTATCGCCCGACGTTACAGGCAAAATTACAACTGCAAGAGTTACGATAAATGCAAGATAAGGAGCTGTAAATGTATCTGCTATTATATTTATTACACTTGCAGTACCTATAAGCCCATCCGGTACAAGATTTTGATTGTAAACACCCATGGCTGCCGCAGCCCAAATCATTGCAATTAAAGACTCAACACACATCATACCGTAAAAAATCTTTTTACCTTGTTTTTCTTTTTCAACGGTTCTTGAAATTATTGCAGCCTGTGTTGAATGGAATCCTGACAAAAGCCCGCAGCTTACCGTCATAAAGAAAATCGGCAGTATATGATAGCCCTTAGGGTGAATATTTATATTTGAAAAGGTTAATTCTGTAAGATTTATACCTTTTATAAAAAATCCTGCAAGTATAAAAAGAGTTCCTAATAAAAGCATAACCGTAAAAACGGGGTAAAACCGGCCTATAATTTTATCAATAGGAAACATTGCAGCAAAAATATAATAAAGTGCAATCACAATATAAATTAAAATTACAACAGGATTATTAATTGAAAAATCACTTACATTAAAAAACCTTTCCGCAATAACATCACCTGCAGTATAAATAAAAACCGCAGCAAGCAGAATAAGCATAACGGATACTATCCCGACAAAAATTTGATAAAAACGCTTGCCTAAATATTTATTGATAAGTTCCGTGACCTGTGCACCATTATTTCTGACAGATATCATCCCGCAGAAATAATCATGTACACTTCCCATAAAAATGCACCCGAAAGGAATTAATATAAAAGCAAAGGGCCCGAAAAGTATCCCTTGAATTGCTCCTAAAATCGGCCCTAAGCCTGCTATATTTAAAAGGTGGATAAGCATATTTTTATTTTGAGATAAAGGAACAAAATCAACACCGTCATTTAAAGCAATAGCGGGAGTTTTTCTATCATCCGGCGCAAAATTTTTCTCAACATATTTTGAATAAAAAATATATCCGAATGCTAAAATCAAAAGCCCTATAACAAAAGTAATCATTCTGTCAACCCCTCACTTTTATTTAAAGAATACCATATAATGCCGCCTTTAGGCCACATGGAGTTGCAAAGAAGAAACAGAGGGCACTTATTCTCTTCAAAGTGCCTAAAAGAAATTAAGAATTTCTATATCTATGGTTTTGCCTGTTTTAGACCCCTGTTGAGCCAAAACCGCCCTGCCCTCTTATTGTTTCACTTAATTTTTCAACAACGGATATTTCGGCCCGAACAACGGGTGCTATAAGCATTTGAGCTATTCTATCCCCTCTTTGAATTGTAAAATCCTCATTTGATAGGTTTATAAGCCCGACACAAACTTCACCCCTGTAATCTTCATCAATTGTGCCCACGCAGTTTGAAAGCGTTATTCCGCTCTTTATGGCAAGGCCGCTTCTTGGCCGGATTTGAGCCTCATAGCCTCTCGGTAATTCAATTTTTATACCTGCAGGAATAAGTGCACGCCCTAATGGTTTTAAAGTCACAGGTTCATCAATTGAAGCCACAATATCCATGCCTGCAGCCCCTTCGGTTTTGTATTCAGGTATTCCTGCACAGTGAGGTAATTTTTCAACCTTCAATAAAATCTGTTCCATTATAAATTCCTCTATTTATTCAGTTCATACAAATATTTCAATCCAATAAGCGTTAAATCTTTATTAATGTAATCAATATCCCTCTCAAGGCTTGAAAATAAAACGCTTGAAAAACCGCCTGTTGCAATAACACAGGCACTATTGACCGCATTAAGCTCTTCTTCGCAAAGTTTAATCATCCCGTCTATCATACAGGCATGGCCTCTTACAATACCGGACATCATAGCATTAATGGTATTTTTTCCGATTGCGGTTTTAGGTGCTTCAATTTTAACTTTGGGCAGTTTTGATGTAAAGCTGCTTAAAGAATTTGCCTGTATCTTAAGCCCTGGAGCAATAATGCCGCCTGCAAATTTCTTATTTTTATCTACAATATCAAATGTGGTTGCCGTACCAAAATCAATAACAATAGCAGGCAGTCTATACAGTTTAACTGCAGCTGCTGCATTTGCAATCCTGTCTGCACCAAGCTCTTTTGGTTCATCTAAATCAATCTCAAAAGGCAGCTTTAATTTATGCGAAACAAGAATACTCTCAATTTTTAAATATTTTTTAAGCGCACCCTTAAAAATTTCCCCGAGGGGCGGTACAACGGTTGAAATAACGGCAGCTTCAATTTTTATGTCGTTAAAAACAGATTTTAAAAGATTTAAAATTAAAATACCGTATTCATCTTCCGTGCGTTTTAAATCTGATGCAATATTCCAATTAATAAGAAGCTCTTCCCTATCCTCAGGGCCATTTAAACCCTTGCCAAAAACGCCTATATTCGTATGTGTATTCCCGATATCTACCGCAAGCAGCATAAAATCCCTCTTAAAGTTTATTTATCAATCACTTCAATCTCTGAAAAATCCGATAAATAAGGCAAGTGTTCTTCTTTTATAATTTCCCCGGGCAATAATACGGAAATCCCCGGAGGGCAAAGTGCTATAACCTCGGCTGAAATCTTCCCGACAGCATCTTCAATTTTTACAAGTTTTTTAGATGCAAAATAGGCCTCTCTCGGGTTCATAACAGTTTCAGGCCTCATTAAAGGCATATACTTTTTCCCCTCAAGGTGGCATATATCAGGATATTCACGCTTTGAAATTTCTTTAAGTGCCTTTATTAAATATTCAAATTCAGCCCTTGT
The DNA here is from genome assembly GCA_948888345.1 of uncultured bacterium. Classification (GTDB taxonomy): domain Bacteria; phylum Cyanobacteriota; class Vampirovibrionia; order Gastranaerophilales; family Gastranaerophilaceae; genus MGBC122484. The sequence continues at coordinate 3,828 of CAQTPN010000138.1, forward strand.
ATTTCCGATATTTGATAAAATCAAAACCCCGATATCGGAAGCCGATTCAATTTCAATATTAAAATCTAATTCCAAAATGGTTTCCAAACGCTTTCCGCTTAAACCTTCCATTTTTATAAAGATTTTTGTAACGTCGCATTTTATATTATCATCTTCCCCTAAAACTGAAAGATTTTTAATATTTTTTGCCTCACGCCTAAAATATTTTGCATTATCAATTGCATTTTTGATTAATTTCTGCCCGCCTTTGGAACTTAAATGCGCACGCGCAGCATCAAGACTTGCAAGCAAAAGAATTGAAGGACTTGTCGTATGCAGAAGTTTTAGGGCATGTTCAATTTTATGGACATCAAGCTTAGAATTTTTTGAAATATGAAGCATGGAAGCCTGTGTCATTGCACCGCCGGTTTTATGCAGAGAATGCACAACCGCATCCGCGCCGAGCTCAAGCGCACAGGAAGGCAGCTCGCTGCTGTAATTCCATAACGAACCATGAGCTTCATCCACAATTAAAGGTACATCATATTTTTTGCAAATCTCAGCCATACCTTTAATATCAGATACCATGCCCTCATAAGTAGGATTTACAACCCATACAAACTTAGCCTCAGGCTTCAATTGAAGCTGGTGTTCAAGTTCGTCCGCTTCAATAGCACCAAATATTGACCAGTCACCCAGCAATTGCGGCATAAGCCATGTAGGATTGGAACCGGTAAGAATGGTCCCTGTAAGCACAGAGCGGTGAGAATTTCTTGCAATAATAATTTCATCAAGAGGAGATACAACCCCGAAAGCTATTGCAAGGTTTGAAATCGTACTTCCGGATGTTATAAAAAATGTTCTTTTTGAATTGTAAGCAATACTTGCCACTTTCATTGCATCGGCTATGGCACCTGTGGCAGGGTGAAGTGTCCCGAGAGAATCAAATTCATCCGTTGTATCTAACAATAAAGCGTCTTGACCGATTAAATTTTCAAAACGTCCTAAAACACCTCTTCCTCTGTTATGTCCCGGAATATGAAATCCGACACAGGGAGACTTTTTATAGTTTTCAAGTGCATCCAAAAGAGGAGCAGTAACAACCTCTTCTTCAAAAGAAGCAGATAATTCTCTGTCGTATAAAATTGAAGGCTTTATATTAAATTCTTCTATAGGATTTGATTTAAAAGAGATATTCTTATTCAAATTTGATTACCTTAATTAAATTAACAATAATATTATATACATAAAAGCAGAAAAACATAATTTTTGCCTCCCAAAATTGCTAATCTTTACGTTTTGTTTCAAAATATTAACAGATAGAAAAATTTTTATTAATTTTGAGCAAAAACTAATAAAAAGGCGCAA
>CAQTPN010000139.1 GCA_948888345.1 uncultured bacterium
ATAAGGCGAAAATTATAAAATCTAATGATTTAAGATTACAAGCTCAAAAGAGGAATGAAAAATTAAAAGAGGAATTAAATAATTTTAATTCCCTTCAAAGAGTAGAATCTATCGCAAGAAACAATCTTAAAATGGCTGCGGAAAACGAGGTTCTTGTAATAATTAATGAGCCTGAGCCTGAAATTTATACCCCGAAAACCCTCAAACAAAAATTTATATTTTTCTTTGAAGAGAATATAGCAAAGAAATTTGTCCGGCAGGATACCCTTTTTACCGGAATGCAATAGTTTTAATACCTTAAAGACCGGCTCTTTATTTAAAGCCGGTCTTTTCAGTTGTTGTTAATGTTTCCTTTTTAATTTGTGTGCAAATAGTGCGTTTGTCAGTGTAAAGGTTTTAAATGTTATTTGAACATAACCACATTGGATTTGTTTGAATTGGTATCTAAAGATTTAATTGCGCAAAGAGCCATCATTCTTCTTTTTTTAGCCCCGTTTATCATCATTTCGATACAATTGAAACTGTTGCTCTGCGGTTTTGAACTCTTCTTTAACATTTAAAAATCCTTATAATTTGCCCGTGTGCTGACATTTATTTAATCGGCATTTTTAACTTAAAACTTTATATTTTAAAGATTAATTGTTACAAAACTTCAAAATAAAAACAGACCCCTGAAAAATCTCAAGAAGTCTGTTTTAAAACTGTTTATAATTTATCTAAAATTTAATTTTGCCATTTTCATAAGCTGAAATTAAATCTGTGTAGCCGCCTATTCTGCTGCCGTCAATGATAATTTGCGGAACTGTTACATCTCCTTCGATACAATATTTTTCGCCAAGTTTTTTTCTCATTTCTTCTTCATTGCCATCAATTTTAATCTGTGTAAAATTTACATTGTGGTCATTTAAAAAAGCGAGCGCGCGCTTGCAAAAAGGGCAGTAATCAAGTGTATAAATTTCAACGTTCATTCTTTAACCTTTCTAAAATTTTTACTACACTGTCCTTTTCATCTTCTGCTATATCCAGTTTTATATAATCTTCAAAGTATTCAATTGCATCGTCATTATCCCCTCTTGCCATAAAAAGCATACCGAGTTTTTTGTATGCAAAAGGGAAATTTTCATTAACGGTAATTGCTTTTAAATATGCCCCTATTGCTTTATCTATCTGCTCATCTGCCTGATAGGCTTCGCCCAGCATAAAATACAAAAGGGAGCTTTGAGTTTTTTCTAACACCAATTCTAAATTGGAAACAGCGGAAGAATAATTACCCATCTCCATAAAAATTCTGGCTAATTCGTAATTATAGTCCACATTGTCGGGCTCATCTTCGGTTGCAATCTGCAGCATTTCAATTGCATCATCATATCTGCAATCAGCTATAAGACTTCTTATAAAATCCAGCCTTGTAATTTCATTGTTTTGTTCTTGCTTATTATTCATAATATTAAAATTATCACATAAATAAATTAAAAACTGAAATTTGAATAATATTTAAATCCGAATTTTTCTGCATACTGTTTCCAGAAATTTTCCATATATTTTGGAAATTCCCTCAGGCTTGTCGCATAATCATAATATTCATCAAGCTTGTTATAGGCATCCTCCATTCTCAATAAAAAATCGTCAAAGGTCTCACCCTCTTTTGTTTGCTGAATATCATCAAGCGATTTTAAAAATTTAATATATTCTTTCTTTTTCTCTCCTCTAAATAAATCAACAAAACCTGCCTGGCATTTTTCATCCATAGCTGCACAAATGCCATAGTTGTAATTTATATCAGGTTTTGCCTCGATTATTGAATACTCACCCTTGTTGTTTATTGCACAGATGCTTTTTATTGCATTATTGCTAATCATATTTTCAATATCAGTAAGTGAAAGCGGGGCGGTTAACCCTGTGCTTTCCGGCGTATGACTGTGTACTATTACTATATTTCCATTGCCTGAATTTAAAACTTCATCCATTATTTTATCGGGAATTTCTGTTTCAAATTCATTTCCTATAGAGTGAAATAAAATTTCATCATTCTTTATTAATGCAATGCTTTCTTTCGGTTCTTTATCGAAAAGGCTTTTTATAACAAGGGTTCTTGCCTCTTCAAATGTCTTCTTTGATAAATGCGGGGTGATAAAATTTCTTTTTTCAAAACTGTCTGCGGCAGATTTTTGTATGCGGCGCGCCGGTTCTGTCATTGAGCCAAAATTGACGGAACTTATATTTTTAATACCTGATAAATATATATTTGGTCCGGCTATCTGCATAGTATTATTTATAAAACGTACAAATAAAAATATTTGCATTGTTAATTAAGCTTTTTTCTTGATAAATACCCCTTTGTGTGATTTAATTTATTTATTGATAATAGGGATTTTAAAGGATTTTATATGTCAGGGCATTCAAAGTGGGCAAATATTAAACATAAAAAAGCAAAAGCAGATGCTGCGCGCGGTGTAAACTTTGCTAAATTTTCAAGAGAAATAATCATAGCAGCGAAAATGGGCGGAGGAGACCCGGCGGGTAATTTTCGATTAAGAACTGCTATTGATAAAGCAAAAGCCGGAGGCCTCCCGAATGATACCATTAAAAGAGCAATTGAAAAAGGTGCCGGCGGCTCAAGCTCTGATAATTTTGAAGAATTAACATACGAAGGATACGGCGCAGGCGGTGCTGCCATATTTATTGAAGCTGCAACCGATAATAAGAATAGAACCGCAGGGGATATAAGAAGCTATTTTACAAAATTTGGCGGAAACCTCGGTGCGGATGGTTGCGTAGGCTGGATATTCGAGCCTGTAGGAATGCTTACATTTAATAAAATCGTTGAACCTGAAGATAAAAAAAGTAAGGAAAAACCTAAAGAAATCACTCTGGATGAAATTCTTGAGGCCAGTCTTGAGTTTGAGCCGAAAGATGTATATGAAGAAGATGATGAAATAAAAGTAACCACAACGGTTGAAAATTTTCAAAAAACCGTTGAAGGTTTTGAAGCTTTAGGCTTAAAGCCTGCAGGTGCAGAGCTTACAAGAATTCCGTCAAATTCAACCGAAATTACAGATGCAGACACCGCAAAGAAAATCCTTCTTCTGATGGAAAAATTAGAAGAACATGACGATGTTCAAAATGTGTATTCCAATTTTGATATTGATGAAGATTTAATGAATTCAATCAATCTGTAACGACTTTAAATATGGAAACTCTTATAAAATCTATTACCTTAAATAAAAGACAGAAAGAGGCAGCCGATACATTAAACGGACCCGTAATGCTTTTAGCGGGCCCCGGAACCGGTAAAACCACAACATTAATTGAGCGTATTAAAAATATGCTGAATTGCGGTGTGCTTCCAAAGGAAATTCTGTGCCTGACGTTTTCTGATGCCGCAAGTTCCGAAATGAAAACAAGACTTGTAAGAGCAATGGGCGAAAATAACGCTGCAGATGCAATGAAAGTATGTGTTTCAACATACCATAGCTTTTGCAAGGATATAATTGACCGTTTTCCAAGCAAATTTGAACTTCTTGATAACGTTCAGGTTGTAGATGATATTACAAAGCAGACAATTGTAAAGGAATGCATTGATAAATACCATCAGGATAAGGGAATTGAATTTTTAAAGGATAAATGGAATAACAGATATCATTATACAGGGCAGATAATTTCTGCGATTGATTTGATAAAAAGAGAGCGCATTACAAGAGAAGAATATTTTGAATACTATAAAACCCACCCCGATTGGCTTCCTTATCTTGATGAATTAAATGATGAATACAAAGAAAGGGAACAAAAAGGAAAACTTGTAAAAACTTTTCTTGAAAAAATTGAAAAGTTTAAAACTAAACTTGGCAAAGCAAGAGAATTTTATGAAATCTATGAACTTTATGAACAGGGGCTCAGACAGCATAATTTAATTGATTTTTCCGATATGTTGAGCCTTGTTTTGAAAACTATACAGTATGATGATGAACTTTTATATGAAATATCATCAGGGTTTAAGTATATTCTTGTGGATGAATATCAGGATACAAATTCAGGCCAGAATGAGCTGATTTTTAATATTGCGCGCGGTGCAAAAACAGACAATATCTTTGTTGTGGGAGATGATGACCAGATTATATATTCTTTTCAGGGGGCAAGATGTGATAATCTTAAAACCTTCCTTAGAAAATACCCCGATACAAAAGTAATCTGCCTTAATGAAAATAACCGCTCAAGTCAGATTGTACTTGATTTTGCAGAAGATATCATAAAAAATGATAAATCCCGCCTTTCAAATGACCCGGAAATTAAAATTTATAATATAGATAAAAAACTTATGGCAAAAAATGAAAATGTTATTAAAAGAGAAGAGAAAATACATTTTTCGTTTTATGCCCAAAGCCTGCAGGAATATAATGATATTGCAGATAAGATTGAAAACCTTATAAGCAAAGGGGTTGAGCCTAAAGAAATTGCTATATTGTCAAAAAGAAACGACCTTTTAATTCCTTATACAAAAATTTTAAGGGCAAAAAATATTCCATATCAGTTAAACAGGCAGAAAAGCGTTTTTGAAATTCCATCCTTTATAATTTCTTATTTTTATCTAAAATGCCTTGATAATGCATATAAAGGGGCGGATAAATTATTCGGGCTTCTTGTAAATGAACCGTTTTTGATAAATGAGAAGGATTATTTTGAACTTTTAAAATTAAACCGTACAAGTAATATTGATATTAAACACAATAAAAAGAAAACTTTTTTTGATAATATTGAAGAAAACCTCAATACGGTGTTTAAAAATTCAGAAAAAATTCAAAAATTCTACTCAACATTTATTGAACTTAAAAAGCAAAAATCATATAAAAATCTTTCCGCTATAGTGCATGATGTTATTTTGAAAACAGGAATACTTGAATATTTTTCAAACAGGACGGAAGAAAAATTTGAAAATTTGGCTGCAATAAAAAGGCTTTTGGGAGAAGCATATTCCTATGTTTCATTACATAAAACCGCTACCCTGCCTGATTTTATTAATCATCTTGATACATATTTGGAACAGGGTATTAAGATGGAGATTGAAAAAAACCCATATTGCAACAATGCTGTGCAGCTTTTAACTTACCACGGTTCAAAAGGAAGAGAATTTGAATACGTATTTTTGCCCCAG
>CAQTPN010000140.1 GCA_948888345.1 uncultured bacterium
AAGAACGGCAGCCCCTTCAGACATTACAAAACCGTCTCTGTCTTTATCGTAAGGACGGGATGCTTTTTTAGGTTCGTCGTTTCTTTTTGATAAAGTTCTTGCTGATGTAAATGCACCGATACCAAGCCTTGTGATAACGGCTTCCGCGCCGCCTGCTATGATAACATCCGCATCGTCATATTGGATGCTTCTAAAAGCATCGCCTACACAATGAGCAGATGTGGCACAAGCTGTAACAATAGCTTTATTTAAGCCTTTTGCGCCGTATTTCATGGAAATTCTTCCTGCGCCCATATCAGCAATAATCATAGGAACAGTAAAAGGCGAACATTTAGTAGGGCCTCTGTCTATAATTGTATGGTGTTGTTTCTCAAAGGTATCAAATCCGCCGGCTGCAGAACCCACAATAACACCGAAGCGGTAAGGGTCAACATTTTCGGTTGATACACCTGAATCTTTAACGGCTTCTTCAGCTGCCACCATTGCAAACTGGGTGTATCTGTCCATTCTTCTTGCTTCTTTAGGGTCCAAATTACTTGCGGCATCAAAATTCTTTACTTCACCTGCTATATGAACAGTATGCCCGTCAAGAGAAATATTTTCAATTGTTGAAATACCGCTCTTTCCTTCAAGCAGGCTGTCCCAGAATGTTTTAACTCCTACGCCGAAAGGTGAAACAATACCAATTCCCGTAACTACTACTCGTCTTTTTGTGTTCATTTCAATAAAATTTCCTTACTAGATAACTTTAAATCAGGCAAAACCGGTGAAAAGCTTTCTAAAATAGGGAATAAAAGGGAATAATTCAATCTTATTATAGTATTATTCCCAAATATCAACCTGTTTTACATAAACATTTTACTATTAAACGATTTCGCAAATGATTTATGTTAAAAATACCTTAGCGGCTTTAGCCTTAGTTAAGGTGTGCATCAATATAGTCAACAGCATCTTGAACTGTAGCGATTTTTTCAGCTTCTTCATCAGGGATTTCGCATCCGAATTCTTCTTCAAAAGCCATAACTAATTCAACAGTATCTAATGAATCAGCACCTAGGTCATTAGTGAAGCTTGCTTGTGGTGTAACAAGGTTTTCATCTACGCTAAGTTGGTCAACTACTACTTTTTTTACTCTTTCTAATGTGCTCATTTTTTACCTTCACCTCATTAAATATAAATAATACTAACTATTAACATGCTCAATTATACTAAGCACATAATAAATTTGCAAATTATGAAGGGTTTATGGGGCTAATTGTATCTAAATTGTAATATAAATACAGTTTTTTAAGTAAAAAAAGCGGGCTTTTAAACTTTTTCAAGCTTTATTGTGCCCGCAATTTTTATTAGTAAAATTTATAAATTATAAATCTTCATTGATTGTTACATCTTCTAAAAGTTTAATATAAACACATTCTCCTGCTTTTGCAGAATAATTTAAGCCTTTGGTAACAAGCCCCGCAACAAGCCCTGCGCCTGCACCTGAAGGTGCGCCGATTGCAGCTCCTGTTCCGAAATTGTCATCAATGGCACCGAAGCCCATACCTGCGCCGGTACCGATAACAGCGCCGCCAACGGTATATGCGGCAACTTTTTTCCATGAATTTTCTTTTAAATATCCTTCACGGTTATTGTGAACATATCCCTTAAGTTCGGATGTTCTGCCGTCAGGCAGTTCCATTCTTGTAAAGTTAACTTTAACTTCACCGTTTTTATTAAACCATTTTGGATTAATAATATCTTCAACATTGGCGTAAACTTTTGTATTGGCAGGGATTACAGTTGTTCCTTCATTTGTTACAACATCATTTCTGATGAAAAATACAACGTCATCTCCTTCATTTGATTTTTTCATTTTGTAAGGTTCAAGAAATTCTGCCTTTAAAATGTTTCCTGCGGTTATGATTTTTCTTGTGTTTGTCATAACGACAGTATTTGATTCAGCATCTTTATGGATATTCAAATGTTCTGTGCCGAGAGTTTTTTCAGGAGAAACATACTCTTCTTTTACAACATTTAACATTTTGCTTAATTTTGCAAGTAATACTGCGGTTTCAGCTCTTGTAATTTCTCTTGCAGGTTCAAATTGCAAGCTGTCAGGGTAATTTACATAAAGCCCTAATTTTACAGCCTTCTGGTAAGGAGCTTTTGCCCATGCAGGGATTTCATCGGTATCCGTAAAATCAGCTAATACTTCATCATTTGCTTCTACATTTTTTGTAATATGACTCATAACGGATGTTACTTCCGCCTTAATCATTTTGTTGTCAGGTCTGAAAGTTTTATCGGGATATCCGTATACAAGCCCTAACTCTTCTGATTTCATAATAGAATTAAAATTCTCTGTTTCGGAATTTATATCTGTGTAAGGATTTTCAACAACAACTTCTAAATCCTTGTGTCCCAATACTTTTACCAGCATATTAACAAAGTCGCCTCTTGAAACAGAACCTTCAGGATTAAATTTGTTCTCTTCAAGCTGCATTACATCTTTTGAAACCATTTCATTGATTTCGGCACTTGCCCAATAGGTTGAATCAACATCTTCCGCACTGAAAGCGGGAAGTGATACCATAAAACCTAAAAAAGCGAACGCAGCAAATAATTTTTTAAACATTTTCATAAAAAACTCGCTTTCTTCTCCCATCCGTAAATTAACTAATATAATATTATTATAAAAACACATGCCATGCAAATTTAAAAAATAAAAAGCACCCTTTATTATTATATTACGGGTGCTTTTAAAAATTAAACTCTTCTAATTCCTAAACTCCATATTGTTTTAGTTCTGGTTTGTTTGCGGTGTGCTCCAGTATGCTTCTCTTGATAATTTTGAGCTTACTGTTTCTTGAGATAGGTTTATATTATCCGGAGTAAATATAAACACTCTGTCACCTATTCTTTTTTGATCTCCTTCAAGAGCATATGTGCATCCGCAAAGGAAATCAACCACTCTTTGAGATTGTTCTTTATCTAATAATTGAAGGTTTAAGATAACCGTTTTCTTTTCTTTTAGGGCTTCTGCAATCTGTGTTGTAGATTCGCTGTATGAACGGGGTTCAAAAACAACCACTTCATAACCGCTTGAAGCTGTATCGTAATTTCTGGAGGGGCCGCTGAAACGTCCATGACCGCTGATTGGAACCACTTTTCTTTCTTCTCTTTGATAGGGTGTTTTAAATGCAGGTTCAAGTGCTGCATTTCTGTCTGTTCCGTAATCTGCCGCGAATTCTTCACCAAGCTCGGTAAATAATCCTTCATCCTCTTTTCCGCTTTCAAATGGCGATGTTAAAAAATTAACTATCTTATTTATTGTGTTTGAAACTCCGGTCACCTTTTCCTCCTAATTTTATTCAAATAACGTTCTACCTAGTCTTATCATTGTTGCACCTTCTTCAAGTGCTATTTTATAATCGTTGCTCATTCCCATTGAAAGTTCTTTCAGATGAAATTCTTCTTTCAGCTTCCGCATTTCACGAAAGAGTTTTCTAAGCAGGATTTCATCATCAGTTAAAGGTGCTATTGTCATTAATCCTTCAAGGCTGATATTTTCTAATCCCTTGATTTTTTCAATCAAACTTTCAAGCTGAGAAGGTGCAATTCCAGATTTTTGTTCTTCTCCTGCATTATTAATCTGGATGAGGATTTTTTGAACAATCCCCTTCTGTCCGGCAACATTATCAATTTCTGCTGCAAGCTTCAAACTGTCTACGGAATGGATTAAATCAAAAACCCCTACCGCTTTTTTCACTTTGTTGCCTTGCAAGTGTCCTATCAAATGATAATGCGATTTTGAAGTGATTTCCTCCTCCAATAAATTGATTTTTTCAATTGCATCAAGGACACGATTTTCACCAAAATTATTAAGCCCGACCTTGTAGGCCTCCCTCATCTCGTTTACCGTGTAATATTTTGAAACGGCTATGATTAAAGGATTAAATTTACTTGCAAATGTCAAAATTCGATTAAGATTGTGAGAAATCTTTGCGTACACTTTTAACTCAAGAACTTTCTAGCCCTTTTAAAGCTTGCGCCTCCAAAACTTATGAAATAATTATAAAATGCAAGGTGTACTTATGACAACATTTAATTTAGTAAACTATTTGTTGTATATATGAACATGTCAAAACATGGTCTGCGACATGATTTCAGCCGTTTTAATTTTCTTAATATTACTTAATATTATCTTTAATTTTGACATTTTCATGACATGTGTAGTAAAAATTTGGCATGCCTTTAATAAAAAAGCATGCCTTAAAATTTATTTTAAAAAATTCTTAAATAAGTTCAATCATCTCTCGGACAGCTGTTTCAAGCCCGACAAATACGGCCCGGGAAATAATAGAATGGCCGATATTTAATTCACAAAGTCCTTCAATTTTATTCATTAAAGAAACATTTTCATAATTAAGCCCGTGCCCTGCATTTACTTTTAAACCAAGGGTTTGGGCATATCCTGCCGCTTCTTTTAATTTATTGAATTCAGCTTGTTCATTTTCTGTTTTAAATGCGTTTGAAAAAGCACCGGTATGCAGTTCTATATAATCTGAACCCGCCTCTGCCGCAGCTTTTACCTGTTCTTTATCAGGGTCTATAAAAAGACTCACAATGATATTTTTTGAATGCAGGGCCTTAATTAATTCTTTAATTCTGTTTTTATTTTGAATAACATCAAGACCGCCCTCAGTTGTTAATTCCTGTCTTTTTTCAGGGACAATACAACAGGAATAAGGAGCTAAATCCATGGCAATTTTTTGCATTTCATCTGTTGCAGCCATTTCAAGGTTTATTCTTGCCTTCAAATTTTTCTTTAAATTAATAACATCATTATCTTTAATATGGCGTCTGTCTTCTCTTAAATGTACGGTAATGGCTGAAGCACCTGCCATTTCACATATTAATGCAGCTTCAAGCGCGCAGGGCTCAATTCCGCCTCTGGCGTTTCTTAAAGTTGCAACATGGTCAATATTTACTCCTAAATTCATATCAATAAATTTAGCACTTTTTGTATTTTTTTAAAAGAGCTTTTTTGTTTCAAAATAAGAAAAGTTCAATAATAAACTAGCCTATACGGTGGATTTTGGCTTAATTTTGCTGGATTAAAATT
>CAQTPN010000141.1 GCA_948888345.1 uncultured bacterium
ATATAGATATAAAAGCTGGCGGAACTATTAAAAATATTTCAAATTTTTCAAATTTAAACCCTGATATTGATTTTGTAATAAAAAATTCTTCCCTGAAAGAGCTTTTAAAAGCCGCGCCTGATTATTTAATCAAAATGCAGCAGGATTATATTCCGAATTTAAAGAAATATAACGCAAATGCCCTTGTAAATGCTGAATTTAAAGTAAAAGACCGTTTCAGGTATCCGAATATGTACGGTTTTATAAAACTTGATGATATCTATCTTCTGGAACGTCCGAAAAATTCAAAAACATCATCCGCGCTTATAAAATTTAACGGCTCCGATGTAGTTATAACAGTTGATGCAAACTGTCCGAATAATCAAAAACTTCTTGTGCTCGGGAAAACCGAAATAAAGGAATTGCCGCGCGCAGAATTTGATATTCAATCCACCCCGCTTGTTGATATTGAATTTGCACACAGGCTTCTTCTTCCGATTCATAAAATTTTCGGCTTCCAATTAGGCCCGCTTCCTGCTATGAAGGTAAAAGGAAACGGACAAATTTCTCTGAAAACCGAAGGTACAAGGGAGAGTGCAAAATTAAACGGCTTTTTTAGAACCAAAAACGGAACAGCAAGCCTTAACGGTTTGAATACCACCCTTTATAACGGAAATTTAAACCTTATTTTTAAAGGTAAAGAAATAATCTTTGACAATACAACGGGCAGTGTTGAAGGTGCAAAGATTAAAATAGACGGTAAATCAAACGTTGAGGGTAATCTTGATTTATATGTCAAGGTTTTTGATGTAAATTCTCAAAAAGCTTTAAATGTCGTAAAAACAAGCCCGATGGTTTTAAGCCTTTTAAACGGCGGTTCTTTTTTAGATGCCTATAGAAATCCGAAAGGAAATATTGATTTCAATATGCGCCTTTGGGGAAAAGCTTCCAATATGGGCGATATGGAAGATTTTAATAATCTTGAACCTACGGATGATATGAAAGCAAAGGGAACAATCACCTTTAAAAACAATTCCATAGATATTTTTCCTGAAATTAAGGCCTCAAAAGTTAATGGTACTCTTGATTTTGAAGATTTTGTAACATTAAATCTTAATGCTGATATATATTCTTCACCATTTACAATGCAGGGCACGGTTACTCCGGATTTTAAAGCCTCTAAAATTCGCTCGGAACAGCCTCAAATTGTGGATTTAACTTTTAAAACAAAATCTGCCGTATCAAAAGATTTATATAAATTTTTCTATGATAACCAGGATGGTTTTCAGGCCAAAAACAAGATTACCCCTGAGTTGTATGAATTTTTAAATAAAATTGATTTTAAATTTGCCGCAGGTATCAGAGCAAAAGGCAAGGTAGACCCTAAAGATACCATAATTGATATGAAGAAGTTCACCCTTGAAGGCTGGGCAACCGGTTTAAACTATAAGGGTTCGGATATATTCTTTAAAAGCGGCGATGTAAAATTTAAGGAACAAAAAATTATCTTTAATAAACTTAATACTTCAATCTGGGCGGCTGATATTTTAACAAACGGTGATATTGATAAGATTTTTGATGATATTTTTATCCCGAATTTAAATTTTAAACTGTTATCCATTCCTTTTTCAAAACTTGTAAGTGCTGTTGATGCTGTTGAAAATAAAAATCTAAAAAAAGTTTTAAATGATTTTAGTGATTTTAAGGGAAATCTAAACGGCGAATTTTTCTATAATAAAATAGGTTTTGGCGGAAAAGCTAATTTTAATAATGTTTCTTTGTTTGATAAAAAGAGAGATTTGCCTGTAAATCTAAACAGCGGTGATATAAGATTTTCGGATAATGACCTTAAATTAAACGCCTTAAATTTAAGCTGGGGACACACCCCGATTCTTATTGATGCAGCACTTGATGATTACGATACTAAAAATCCGTATTTTAATGTTTTTGTATCAACAAATCTTAATGAAGAAAGTCTTGATAAGCTTATAAACCCCATGCTTCAATTCCCGCTCAAAACCAAGGGAGAATTTACTTTAAAGGGCAGGCTGCGCGGTACGCCTGATAATTATACGTTATTTGCAAACACTATTTTAAACCCCGGTGTTGACCTTTATTATATGGGTTCGGATATCGGTGATGTGGATTCAAAAAGAGAAATTATCTCAAGACTTGATTTTGATGATGATGAAATAAATATAAAAAATATTCAGTATCAAAAATATATCCTGTCTCAGAATAAAAAAGAAACACCTTATCAGATGTTAAAAATTTCAGGCGGCATCAAAAGTACAAAGGATAGCTTGTATTTAAATAATCTTAGAATTATTACTCCTAATCCTGCTCCTGCAAGGCTTTTAAATATTGTGTTTAAAAAATCCATATTAAAACATGGAACGTTTACTTCGGATATGACGGTAAATGGGCCCGTTTTAAAGCCTGCAGCAAAGGGTAAGCTTAAATTTTCAAACATTGATGTTCCTTTGTATGAATCTCAAATTAAAGATATAGATTTGACCTTTGACAGAGGTATTATTAAAGCTATTTTTGATGCAGCAGGCATGGGGTCTGATTTAAAGGTATCTGCAGAAATTGTAAACAAAACTACCTTGCCTGTGATTATTAATAGTGCGGATTTATCATCAAAAACGCTTAATTTAAATGACTTTATAGCAGGCATGTCCAGATTTTCTAAAGCGAATAAATCCGCTGACCCGACTGCAAAGCAGGATATAATACTATCCCCGCTTGATTTTGAGATTAAAAACGGAACATTTAAGGCGGATGAAATTGTTTATAATAATGCTAAGGCTAAAAATTTAAGCGGAAAGTTTAAACACACAAAAGACGGCGTATTTGTATTTAACGACCTTGTATTTGATATTGCAAACGGTAAAATTAAAACAAACGGCAGTTATGAATTTGCAACCACTCAGATAGATATAAATTCTGAAATTGAGAACTGTGATGCAAATACACTTGTAACAGATATCCTTGGTACTAAAAACCAGATTTTTGGTAAAACAAACGGTAAAATTCTGCTCTCAGGCCGTGAATTAAATACCTCCGGTGCTATTAATAATGTTAAAGCTAATGTTGATTTTGCAATTTATGACGGAAAAATGCCGAAGCTTGGCTCTCTTGAATATCTGCTAAGGGCGGGCAATCTTGTGAAAAGCGGAATACTGGGCTTTACGCTTAATAATGTTATAGAAGTTTTAATACCATATAAAACCGGCGAATTTAAGAAAATTTCAGGCAATTTTATAGTTGAAAACGGTAAAATTGATAAATTAAATCTGTATTCCAAAGGTGATAATTTAAGCATTTATACAAGCGGCAGCTACGATATATCAACAAATATCGGCGATTTTGAAGTTTTGGGAAAATTATCCACAAAAATTTCAAACCTTTTGGGCCCTATCGGAAATGCTTCTGTGTACTCTCTTGTAAATCTTTTTACCAATAATAATATTAATAAAAATGCAAAAGAGAATATTGTTCAAAATGCGGAAAAAATTCCCGATATTGCAGGTTCTTCCTCTGATTTCAGGCTTTTTGCGGTAAAAATACTCGGCGACTTAAATGCGGATAGTTTTGTTAAGAGTTTTAACTGGCTAAACTAGCACTATACCGCCTTTTTGGCTAGTCTGAAAGAATAGTTGCACCGGATTTAATTTACAGGTAAAATATCCCTATATACTAAAACCGTTGCAGGCAAAAAGAGATGCTGCAGCCGGAACACCTTTAAAAAGGTATACAGGGGAGAAATTTATTTTATGAAGAGGCTTTTAATATTTCTTGCAGTTTTATTTGTAAGCGTTATGTCAAGTGCCTGTATCAATAATTTTGCAATTCAAGAACTTAATATAAAGGCTAAAGAATACCTTGATAAGGGTGATTATGATGAGGCTATAAAACGTCTGGAATCAAGTGTTGACCTTGACGGTTCCATTTTTGAAACAAGGTATAATCTGGCTGTTGCTTATGTAAATAAAGAAGAATTTCAAAAAGCGGTAAACCAGTTGAATGAAGCAGCTGTATTAAATCCTTCAAACCCCGATGTTTACTATACTCTGGGGGTTGCATATGAAGGAGAGGCTTCAAGCAGATTGATAAATAAAGTGCAAAATGAAACACAGGAAGATAACTCTTTGGAATCTGAAAAAACACCTGAAACCTTTGGTTCGGGTATATTTCAAAATGCAAAGGATGCGGAATTTGCAATTGCAAAGCTCGATGAAGCTATAAAAGCTTACAGAAAATATTTGGAATTATCAAAAAACTCTGAAGATACGGATAAGGTGCAAGAACATATAAGCGAGCTTGAAGAGGATAAGAACACTTATGCTAAAGAGCTTAATGGCGTTGAACCTGAAAACCCCGTGCAGGGAGAATAGGTGTGCTCTTTAAATCCCCTGCATCAGTTGCTTTCAGTGTATTTGGTTATGATATTAAATATTATGGCATAATGCTTTTTTTGGGGATGATTTTTGGAATTTTTGCAGCTTACACGATTGCAAAAAGGTATTATAAAAATGTAGATTTAGACCTTCTTGTGGATTTTTTTCCTTATTTAATAGTGTTTTCAATCTTGTCTGCAAGATTGTATTACGTTTTATTAAGTTATGATTATTATGTTAACTTCCCGTCTGAAATTTTTGCAATCTGGCATGGCGGAATTTCAATTCACGGAGCAATTTTGGGGGGATTGATAACAGGGGTTATTTATTTTAAATTTATTAAAAAAACAACTGTTTTGCCTTATGCAGATGTTGTTTCGTATGGTTTAGCAATAGGGCAGGCTATAGGCCGCTGGGGTAATTTTTTTAATCAAGAAGCCTTCGGTATACCTTGTAATTTGCCGTGGAAACTCTATATAGAGCCAATTTTCAGACCGGCGGGCCTGATGCAGTATTCCTATTTTCATCCGGCATTTTTATATGAATCTATCTGGGATATTTTTGTATTTTTAATTTTGTTTTTACTAATAAGAAAATGGGCTAAATGTCGCTTTGGGCTTGTATTTTTCTCGTATCTCAGCTTATATTCTTTAGGACGTATTTTTATTGAAAATATAAGAATAGATAGT
>CAQTPN010000142.1 GCA_948888345.1 uncultured bacterium
AACCTCATCCCTTAAATCAAGAATTTCACCTTTCGTTTTATCTCCAATTAGGTCATAATCAATTGTATCCAAAATCTCATTCGAAATTTGAGAAAGAGTTTTTCTGCCCGTAAATTCTTTAATTTTTTCAATATCTGCTTTTTCAAGATTGGCTTCAATCTTAGAAATCCTGCCTGCTAAAGTTGACAAAGTATCTTCATCCGTTGCGCCTTGAGCCACTTGTTCTAAGAGTTTTTTAAATGAAACGCCTTTTTTACGTTCTAAAGGCTGCGAAACCGATTTTTGGCTTTCTGTGACACCAACTGCGTCTATTAAATAAAAATGATTTTTAACTTCAGCATTTGGAGTAACACCTCTTAGGTCAGTAGAATTAACTGTTCTAACCCCTCTGCCCTTCATCTGTTCATAATATAATTGCGATTTAACATCACGCATAAAGATTAAAACTTCAAGAGGTTTAATATCGGTGCCCGTTGCAATCATATCAACGGTAACAGCAATTCTAAATTGCGGGTCGGTTCTAAAAGCATTAATTATTTCTTCGGGCTTTTCCCTGCCTATGTTGTAAGTAATTTTCTTACAAAAATCATTCCCTTTGGAAAACACCTCTCTTGCAATTCTAACTATTTCTTCCGCGTGATTATCATCCTTTGCAAAAATAAGAGTTTTTGGAATCCAGGTTGGTTCACGCTCCGGGTATAATTGTGTAAATAATGATTGTTTATAGCATTCTAAAACCGTTCTTATTTGGTTTGGAACAAGAACAGATCTGTCTAAGTCATTTTTGCTATAAATCAAATCATCTGAAAGATTTTCATATATAACTTTTCTGGTTTTCTTATCCCGAATGGGAACGGTAAAGCCTGCTTCAACCTTTCCGCCTTGCTCCCCAATTTGGGTTTTAATTCTAAATATTTCGCAATCAACATTTACCTTATCGGCAATGGACCGTTCAAGCGGATATTCTGAAACCACATTTTTACCAAAATATCCTAAGGTATATTTCGAAGGAGTTGCGGTCAAACCAATAGTAAATGCATCAAAATATTCTAAAACCTGCTGCCAATCACCATAAATGCTTCTATGGCATTCATCTACAATTACAAAGTCAAAAAATTCTATCGGCAATTGTGGATTATAAATAACTTCTTTTGGTTTGCCCATTGAGCCAAGTTCATAAGATGACACTTCTTCGTTTTGCTCATCATAATCTTCTTCGCCGCGCAACATAGAATAAAGTCTTTGTATCGTTGTTATAACTACTTTTGCATTTTTATCAATTTTATTATGCTGCAAATGCTGAGTAATATACACTTCTGAAAATTTTCTGTTTTCATCTTGCAATTTAAAATTATCAAATTCTTTTTTGGTTTGTTTTCCAAGATTGTTTCTATCAACCAAGAATAAAATTCTTTTTGCTTTTGCACATTTTAACAATCGATAGACAAAATTGCAGGCAGTGAAAGTTTTGCCAGCACCTGTTGCCATATGAATTAAAGAGCGGCTTTTGTTTTGGGAAAGTGAGTTTTCAAGTCCGTTAATTGCTTCAACCTGGCAATCTCTCAAACTCGTTTTGTTGAGCTTGGGCATATTTTTTAAATTATTTCTTAGGGTTGAGCTTTGTTGAAGAAGCTCAAGCAAAAATTCCGGCTTATGGAAAGCAAAAACTCTTCTTGAACAGCAATTAACATCCCTTAAATCAGTAAAATAGGTTTCTTGGAAATTTGATTCATAAATAAATGGCAAAGGATTTTGCCAAACCCTGGTTTTATCAGGTAAATTATTAGCATAGCCTGAGGATTGATTTTCAACCCCGCTTAGGGAAACACCTTCTTTTTTAGCTTCAATGACACCGCAAGCTTTACTGTCAACAAACAAAAGATAATCAGCTTCCGTATTATCAGCCATTAGAAATTCTCTGACTGCAACGCCCAAAGCAGCATTTCTGTTAAAAGTGCTTCTGTCTTGAATCACCCAACCTGCTTTAATTAACAGATTATCAATTTGTTCTCTTGCTTTTTCTTCTGGGGTCATTCCAATTCCTTTATTTTAGACCATTGTAGCATAAAAAATTATAAAAATTTTAAAGTTTTGGAAGCAATTTGACAAAATTAAACGAAAAATTAAGGGGTTTAGAAGCCAAATTTTATTAATTTCAGCCCCAAATTCAATAATATTCTAAGGTCTAAAATTGTCAATAAATTGACAAGCAGAAAGGGTTAAACCACAAATTATTATCGATTTTGTTTCCGCCATAGATAATTTCATTATCTTTTGAACCGACAATTAAGTTTGGTTTTTCGGGAAGACCAAGGATATATGTTTTACCGTTTGCTTTATATCTTAGCTCTCGCTCTATAAATTGAGGGTTATTTCTTAAAATAGAAATTGCATTTTCGAGAGCAGATACGGAAATTCTAGCAGTAATTCTTGATAATATGGAAGACAAGCCTGCAACAGAGCATAGGTGTTTATTATTTATATCGTAGTACCAAAGCGATAAAGCTTCTTGCTCATTAAAATTAATTGGTTTTGAATATGCCTTTGAGAAATCAATTTTGGAACTTATCAATTCATTATTATGGGGATCAATCCAATGAGACAATAGCCCAGTTCCTATTTTAGCCGGAGGCAACAGTTTTAAATTGCCTATGTGCCCACCTTGCATACCAAACCAATCGTTCATAACACAATAACTATGTACATTTGAGTACATATAAGTCTCAGAACAACCAATTTGCGAAAGACATTTTCGAACCCCAATCCCATTAAAACTATAAGTCGTTTTGCGTGTTACTGCACCTACAAGTTGAGCCAAAGCCCCTCCAAGAGAGTGTCCCGCAAGTATGATATTTTTATTCTTCAATTTGTCATCTTGTGTAACAATATCATAAAATGCCTTGGCAGAACTGTATTGTTTTGGCAATTTGTTTCTCATTAAATCAATATCTGAACTTATATCCGCAGCACTATTTGTACCACAAAAAGCAATGATTAATTCTTCTGCTCTCTCTTTTGAACTGTAAACAGCAGCTCTAAAACCATTGCTACCATCACAAAAACCTCCATCTTCTTCATTGCCATCAGTAATGTTTTCAATCAACACCCTTTTATATTGCGGTAAATCATATTCTTTGTTCCCATAGGTTGCCCATGAGAGCCACATGTAATCTTTTATTTTGTCATTTGTCATTTGTCATTCCTTTCTTTTTTGTATTGCGTTTTTTGCAGATTAAAATTAAGTGTTGATTTATGCGCATTTTTCCAACACAAAATTAGATATCATTGCTCGTCAACATTGATACAATCTACGGTTTGATTTTAATTTAATAAATGTTTATAAATACGTGTTAGTTAATTATATAAATTTCGCTACACTTGCCATTATTTTCACTATTCAATAAGAGTAAATTGTTGTCTTTCAAAAGTATAGCATTGTTATCTGTTCTGTTATAAAAACAATTCGTTTTATTGTTTAATACAGCAAAGGTATTTGTTCGTATATCATATACATCAGTCTCTTTATAAAACAAATTAAACGGAATATTGGAGGACTTACCGCCAAAAAATAGTATCTTATCATTGGGAAGTAAGGCAGCATTTAACCAAGGTTGGGTTGTGCGAAATAAATGAGCAGTATTCGCAATTCTTTTGTCATTTGTAGCTTTCCCAACAACAGCCGAAACATGGTTTTTGGGATTGTATACTTCTATTTCATTTGCAATATTGCCAGGGTTATATATCCCTTGCATAATTATAATATCGCCAGAGCATAATTTAAAAATATCTTGACGTTCTCTTTTGACAGACAAAACTCCTATCTTTGAAACCACATTATTACTAATATTAATAAGAAAAATATCTTGATTTGGTTCCACGTTCAAATTATTGTTTTTAAACACAAACCCACCAATAAGTAGAATAGAATTTTTATCATAAGAAATAACATTGAAATCAAAAATATCTTCTTCAATTAAGGGGCCTTGTTCAATTTTATTGGTTTTTGGATTATAATATTCAGCATTAGAAACGCGCTTTTCTGCTTTTGCAGCATTATTTTTATTGTAGCCACCCGAAATAAACACTTTGCCATTTTCCAGAAGAGTTAAATTGTGAGCATATCTTTCCTCTAATAATTCAGGACCATTATTAAAAATATTTGTATTTGGCTTATAGATATATGTTCTATCATTTTTACCTTGTTTTTTGCAGGTTAAAAATATATCATCATTATTAAGCCTAACAAAATTTGTTACTCTAATATCTCTCAAAAGGTCATTTTTTATTAATTCAAATTTTCTAGTTTTATGTTTATATATTTCCAATTGCCCATTTTTAAGAAGCAATACATCACCATTATCTAATAAGGCAGAAGCATTAATGCGTCCTTTGAGTTGCATATTCCCCACCCTCACAAAATCCCCTTGTTTATGTGGAGTTATGAAAGACCATTCTGCAGGAAAGAAGTTTTTCATAATAAAGCAGAATGTTAATATTGTAATTATTATTAGAATTATTATTTTAATTATTTTTTTAACTTTCATTTTATATCTTCTTTCTTTTTTCATTATATCTTTCTTTCCTGTGAAAGGCCAAACATTAAGTCTGAATAAATTCATAACAATTTCCTTTCTTTATTAATCTATATCTGTTTTCTTTAATTTTTCCCTTATACCAACCGATTTTTCCCCTTAAATAATCTCCCACTCCCAAAATACCAAGCTCTGGCAGATATGAAATATGAGTTATATCAATCTTCCCCTCCCTTTTGCCTAAAACCCGCCTTTGGTCAAATTCAAAGTGTGTGAAAACTTTTTCTTCACACACATTTATCCCATATTTATTCGCTAAATACCCCGCCATGCAGCAAAAAGCTTCAACTTGTGCCTGAAATAAGGGATATTGTGTCCAAAGGTTTGATAAATTAAACCCTGCCATCCCGCAAAGGGAAATCCCTATGCAGCCTGTGTTTCCTTTGCCGCAGTGTTTTGCATATCTGCCATCTGTGCAATCCAAATTATCTTCAGGGAAAAACTCTCCCT
>CAQTPN010000143.1 GCA_948888345.1 uncultured bacterium
CACCCCCCCCCCCCCCGAAATATCGGGTACGGTGTATTTACCGGCTTCAACTTGATTTGTAATTTCCCAAGTGTTATTTTCCGTATAGATGTATGCAAGTTCCGGTGCTACACTTTGATTTTGCCAAATATCCCCGGATTTTGGATTTTCGGGTTTATTTTTTTGGTAATAAACCTCTCCGTCTTTAATTGCGAAGAAATTAACCGCTCCATCAACGTTTTCAACCCTTAAACTATACTTTGCTCCGGGTTCAAAATCTGTCACATCTAAAGTTAAATCTTCTGTTATTGCGGTTGTTTTACCGTTTCCATCCGTATACACTGCAGGTGTTTTTAAAACAATAACTTTTCTTAATTCTTCATTAACCATTCCTTCATGGTATTCAAGCAATGCGGGCTCCCCGTTTTTATCCACCGGTCCAGAATTAAAACAGAAGGGGATATATGTGCTTGGTAAATGTTCAAGCGGTACTTTTGCTTCACTATCAAGCGGTGCATAGCCTTCTGCCTTGCCTTTTTCGGATGTGACCTGATATTCTTCCAATACCTGTTTTGTAACCAAATTACCTGAATCATCAATCACGATTGTATTTAAGATTAAATCCGATAATTCAATCTGTATTTCAATATTTAAAGTCTTGTCGCTTGTTTCATCAGCCTTAGTTTTTAATGTTTCAGGGTATTTTGCAATTGCCCAAAGCTTGCCCTCCGGACTAAAAAGCCCAACTTCTCTAATGACGAAATTACCGATGCTTGGCGGGACTTGAAAACAAAAATATAAATATCCGGCACTCTTTTCTGAAGATGATTTTTTGCCTTGTGCATAAATGTTGTCCTCATATAACTTATTTTTTAGCTCAATTTGTGTTTTTTCTGGCTCGTAATAACTTCCGTTTGAATCGCCTACAGCCATTGTTGCGGGCTTGAAACCACGATTGTTTGCAACACAATTTAAAATTTCAACCATTCCGTCTGTCGTTAAAACTGTATAAAAATCGCTCATATTTGTACTTCCTTTGTCTTTATTGCAGCGGTTTCAAGGGTTTTAATCCTTGTGCCTACATAAATTTTTGCCTTTGAACATAAAAAGTAATTAATAACATCTAAAATCCGGCTTAATGGCTTATAATTTTTAATCATTTCTTTAATTTCAGCTTCAAAATTATCATCAAGCCCGCGGTCATATATATTCAAAAACTCAATCCTAAAATGCCCAATACGCCCGTTATATTCATCCCACTCTTTAATTTCAGCCTCAATATTTAATGTTTGCAATGCCTCTTTTAAAGTGGGCATACTTCCTTTTTTAGCGTGTAATTGAACCGAATTTTTAATTAAATTTTGTTTCTGTTCGTTTGTTTTAGCAAGGTTCCACCCCTCATATCCCATAATATGCCCTTCTTTAGCTAAAATCGGGAGCAGGGTTTCATCAACATTTTCAACCGGGCAAAGCAAGAGTTTTTTAAGGTCAACTTTGAAAGCCTCTTTCATACAGTTTTCAAGGGCTAAATTGTGCTTATCCTGCAAAACATAGGGTAATAGTGAATTATTACTCATCAGTTACCCTCTCATAAGTTATATTACCGATTTTGCCCCTGTATGCGGTATCTATTTTTGCAGGCAGATTTGAGGTTGGTTTTGTAACCTTAAAATCAAAAACCCCGTCAATTGAATTTATATAAGATATAATATGATTTTTAACAACAGATTTTTTTAAAAGCATATTAACGCCATCTAAATATTTATTTAAAAGCTCATTAACCTGCATTTTAACGGTTGTTTCATCGGCATCTTTTTTAAAATAAACTTTGCCGTTGATGCTAAATTCTTCAACAGCTGCATATTTTGGCACAGGATAATCGCAAAGCGGCTTAACCGGTTTTAAAGTATTTAAAATTTTATCCAAAAGGCCTTCTATTTCTTCACCGTCTTTTGTTAAAATATGCAAAAACGTCCTGTAAGGGTGCGGCACAGCTACTTTAATTTTAGAACCTGCTTCAAGCGTTTTATTTAAAGTGATTTCAACTTCACCCTCTTTATAATCACAAACAGCATTAAAAATATCAGTGGTTATCTCGCTTGTAGTCATAACAAATTCTGTATTACCAATTTTGATTACAATATCATCTTCAGGCACTTCGCATTGAACATCTTTAATGGCAGAATCGGCCGATTTTGTAAAATAGATGTATGCAAGTTCAGGACCTGCAACAGAAAAACCCTCGGGCGATAACAAAATTCTTTCAATATAATCTTTGTCATCCTCATTTTCAAGACGTTTACAGTTCTTTTGTGCTCCTAAAAAGTCTAAAAATGGTGCTCTTGAGTACTCTACGATATTGAGTCTACAAGCATCATTTATCTGGTTCTTAATAAGGTTTGCATAATAAACCATTAAGGCAATTAAAATCCTTGTATCATGCGCATTTTGAATTTTTGAATCAGTGTCTTTTTCAAACTTTTTAATTAAAAGCTCTTCATCTGCTTTTGGGTCAATCTTTATAAATTCAGGAGTATTCATTAAATGTAAACCTCCGTAAAATCTTTGCTTTCATCTTCTTTGTATAAAAAATAAATAACCATTTTAACGGTTCCGTTTTCCGTGAAGTCACCAACAACCTCCGAAATATTGCACCTTGGCTCTTGAATCGGAATTTCTTTTGAATAAACTCCGATTAAATAATCAATTGCAAGCGGTGATTTCTCACCTATTGCAGGCATTAAATCGCAGCCAAATTCAGGCATAAAAGGAACACTTCCTTTTTGTGTTGAAGCAATGGTTTTAACACACTGTTTAACATCTTCTTTGCCTGAAATTGTTTCATTTATTGAATTTCGTTTGTGTTGGCGGCTTTCCATAATTATATTTTCTAAAGTCCTTAGCCTTTTTTCATATTATTGAAATATTATTTTATTGTTTATATTGTCACAGATGGTTTTCCGGTGCTTGAACCATTATTGCCGTTCGGATGTTCGTGAGTGTTTGAGTGTTGCCTTACTGAATCAAGCGTGCCTTTAGCATCCTGCACTTTGCCGCCTGCGATGATATTTTTACTTACATAAAGGTTTTCAACCTCTAAATTAAAGGATTTTGACCCCTCTGTATGTGAAAATGAAGCTCCGTCTTCAAATTGAATGAAGACATCCCCCAAATCTTCTGGTGGCAAATCTTCATCATTATAAATTCCGCCTAAAATGACCCCGTCACATAGGTCATCCGTTAAAATAACGGCTACCAATTGTTCTAATTCGGGCATTATTTTAGATTTTTTAGTTACGGTGAATTTTTGTGGCACTTTAAGCCACATATCTTCTAAGCTCCAAGCTTCAAAATGTACCCTCGCTTCTAATCCCTTTATTTCTTTTACCACGCCAAATTCTAGCATTTTACAATCTCTCCTTCCTGTTTTAAGCCCGATTCGTCAATTTTTAAGGTGTGTGTTTTAATGTGGTATTTACCTTCGTGTTTGCCTATTCCAACCAAATCAAAATTCACACCTGCCATAAAAAGCTTATTTGGTTTTGTAGGCTCTATCCTGCCCGTAACTTCTCTATTTGAATTTTTAAGAGCAGATTGTGCCACGATTTTTGCTTCAGATAATGAGGAACATCTTTTATAAACTGTTAAAATATCTGTGATTTCCGTATTTCCAATGGCCGCATAGGTTTTAACAGATTTTGTTTTTAAATCCAAATATTGAACTTTTGCTTGGCCATAAATCTTTGTCACAGTATCATTTAAGGACAAATCTTCTATATCTGCCGATTTTGATAAAATAAATAAGGATTCGCCCGATTCAAGTTCCGCAAGGGAAATAAAAGTTAAGTATCCGTCCTTGATATTAAAAATATAGCCGTATAGCTTTGAAACGCGTTTTAAGAAAGCAATATCAGATTCGTTCTTTTGAACAATTGTGCCGATTTTTATACTTCCCGTGTTGCCTAAAACCTTGAAACTGTAAGATTTTCCGATTTCTGCAGCGATTTGATTTAAAGTTCTTCCTGTCCAATTCTTTATTTTTTGAGTGCGCACAGAAAAATTTGTAGAGGTCGCAAGTGCTTTAATTTCAACAGTATCGCCTGATAAACCCCAATTAAACGAATTTTCATCAATTGTAAATGTGCCCGGTTCAAAAACATCTTCACCGTATTGAATTGAAACAGTTAATTTATCGCCCTTGTTTGGATACCATAAATCTGAAAAATACCCATCATCATTGTTTAGAGAAAGTGCAAGCTCATCTGATTGCTCATCTTCAAACTCGTTAAAGGTCAAACTCCTTAAATATTTTGAAAAATCCTTACTTGCGTCCTTACCATTGTAAAGAAGTGTTACGATAGGCTTTGGCGGTTTATTTGTTTTGTTTATTGTTTCCATATAGGCAACCTCGTTTTATCATTTGTCTTCATTTCGGGTACAGGGATTTTCAAAACCGTTCCTTCGGGCAATACCGGGATTATTTTTACGTGGGGATTTGCCTCAATTATGGGTGCAATATCATAAGTACTGCCAAATTTATAGGCAATTGTGTCCCATCTTTCGTTCTGTCCGGTTGTGTAAAGAATATAAGAGGTCATTTAAAAACCTCCCCGAAGCGAGCCATCCAACATTAATTCTGGGATTGCCCTTATACTTTGTGCCACGTTTAATGCTTCAGCAGGACTTAAATTGCTGTTATTTTTAACCGCATCCGCATAAGTCCCAACAGTATTATATAAATCCCCAACATCAACCCCTGAAATATCCCTTACAACGGAATTTGACACGGTTCTAACCAATTCTTTACCCATATCAGTCAAGGATGTGTTCAAAAGGGCAGTATTAACATTTTCTTTAAACGATTCAACGGTTGAAACCTTTGCTTTTGCAGTCAATTCTTTAATTTTAGAATTTTTTTCACTAACAGCCTTCGTTTCATCAATTAAGCCCGCCTCACCTTCCGGCTTAAAATCAGGGTCAATTGGCACTTCAAGCAAATTAAAATTAATTTCGGCGTAAATAATTGTACCTTTAAGTACCCTTGTTAATGT
>CAQTPN010000144.1 GCA_948888345.1 uncultured bacterium
CAACAGAATGAGAATCTGCTATCCTGACCCCTAGACGATACCGCTAAGAACAAAATTATTTTATCACCAAAAATTTTTGCACGCAAATATTAATTCAACATTCAAACAAAAAGAGGAAATTTTTTACAGTTGAAGGAATTCCGTTTGCTTGACTTACACAAAACATAAAGTTTATTATTATAAAATGGAAATCAGAGTATTAAAGTATTTTTTAGCCGTTGCAAGGGAAGGGAATATTACAACGGCTGCAAACTCCCTTCATTTAACTCAGCCCACCCTATCACGACAACTGCAGGAACTTGAGAGAGAATTAAATCAAAAACTTTTAATAAGAGGCAAATCAAAAGTAACACTTACCCCCGAGGGACTTATTTTAAAAAAACGTGCACAGGAAATAGTGCAGCTTGTTGAAAAAACACAAAGCGAACTGGCTTTTTCAAAAGAAATCAGCGGAGATATCTATATCGGCGGGGGTGAAACAGATTCTATAAAATATATTGCAGAAATT
The DNA here is from genome assembly GCA_948888345.1 of uncultured bacterium. Taxonomy (GTDB): domain Bacteria; phylum Cyanobacteriota; class Vampirovibrionia; order Gastranaerophilales; family Gastranaerophilaceae; genus MGBC122484. Next base: position 509 of record CAQTPN010000144.1, read on the forward strand.
ATAAAAGAATTACAGGAAGAATACAAAGGAATAAAGTTTCACATATATTCAGGAAATGCGGAAGATGTCACGGAAAAGCTTGAAAGGGGGCTTTTAGATTTCGGTCTGCTTATTCAGCCGATTGATTTAGACAAATATGAGCATATTTCTCTGCCGGATAGAGATATCTGGGGTGTTTTAATGAGGAAAGACAGCCCGCTTGCAAAACAAAAGACAATCAAGGTTAATGATTTAATCGATATTCCTATTCTGGCTTCAAGACAAATGACCCCTAAATACCTTAATAAAAGTGATTTCCTTGAATGGTTTGAGGAAAAATACGAGCAGCTTAATATAAAAGCAACATACAATCTTATTTATAATGCATCGGTTATGGTAAAGGCAGGAATAGGAGTTGCTGTCACTCTTGATAAGCTTGCCGATACTTCTGATGAAAGTGAATTATGCTTCAGACCGCTTGAACCGAAACTAACATCAGGACTTGATATCGCCTGGAAAAAAGGACAGGTATTTTCTCCGGCTGCAAAATTATTTTTAAGAAAGATGAAAGAAAGATTTTAGTATTTAACTTCTTTATGATAGAGTTTTCTTATGAGCGATTACAAAAAAATGGCGGAAGATAATTTTAAGCTCGGGTATAATTGTGCGCAATCCGTGTGCTTGGCTTTTTTAGATAAAATTAATCTTGATAAGGAAACAATTTTAAAGCTTTCATCCTCTTTTGGCGGCGGAATGGGAAGAATGAGAGAAGTTTGCGGTGCTGCAAGCGGTATGTTTATTATCGCAGGACTTTTAAAAGGATATACTCTGCCTGATGATGATAATGCCAAAGGCAAGCATTATGAATTAATTCAAAAAATGGCGGAAGAATTTAAAAAGAAATACGGCACAATAATCTGCCGCGAACTTCTCGGGCTTGAGAAAGATGAGCTCAAATCTCCGGTGCCTTCAAAAAGAACGGAAGAATATTACGAAAAGCGTCCATGTGCTGAATTCATAAAAACTGCCGCAGAGATTATTGAAAAAATAATTATAGAATAGAACGGAAAAAACTATGGAAGAAATTTTATTTCCTCTTGTTGCAAAATTTAACGAATATTTATCAAACTATATACTTGTAACATTACTTATAGGTGTAGGATTGTGGTATACAATTAAAACGAGGTTTGTTCAGATAAGATGTTTCCATGAGGGAATAAAAAATGTATTTGGAAAGATTAAGCTTTTTGATAAAGCTGAAAACAAAAGTATGACATCTTTTCAGGCACTTGCAACTGCTGTTGCTGCACAGGTTGGAACCGGGAACATAGTAGGGGCATCAGGCGCAATATTAATAGGAGGTCCCGGGGCAATTTTTTGGATGTGGGTAATTGCATTTTTCGGAATGGCAACAATTTATGCCGAGGCTACCCTTGCAATTAAAACAAGAATTGTAGAAGATAACGGGACAATAAAAGGCGGGCCTGTTTATTATATTACAACAGCATTTAAAGGAAAATTCGGAAAGTTTTTAGCTGGGTTTTTCGCCGTGGCAACTATTCTTGCTCTCGGTTTTATGGGAAGTATGGTGCAGTCAAATTCTATAGCATACTGTATGCAGACGGCTTTTGGAATTGAACCATGGGCAGTCGGGGTAATTCTTGTAATCATCTGCGCTGTTATCTTTATAGGCGGGATTAAACGCCTTGCTCTGGTTGTAGAGAAAATTGTCCCTCTAATGGCAGCATTATTTATAATAGGGTGTCTTGTCATTATTATTGCAAGAATTCAATATATTCCTGAAACTTTTGGTATGATTTTTAAATACGCCTTTGCACCGCAGGCAATTTTGGGGGGAAGTTTTGGATACGCTTTAAAAACAGCTCTGAGTCAGGGTGCAAAAAGAGGATTATTCTCAAATGAAGCCGGCATGGGTTCCACTCCGCATGCACACGCACTCGCAAACGTTAAAGACCCGCATATTCAAGGTACGGTTGCAATGCTTGGAGTTTTTATTGATACATTTGTTATTTTAACCTTGAATGCTTTAATTGTTATATCTACTCTTTATACAAAAGGTGAAGTTTTATCAAACAGATACACGGAAGCAGTTATGGAAATTTTAAATAAAACAAATCTTGTACAAACCGCGTTCGGTACTGTTTTTGGAAATTCATTCGGGGCTATATTTGTTGCAATATGTTTATTTTTCTTTGCATTTTCAACAATTTTAAGCTGGAATTTATTTGGAAAAATCAATGCAGTGTATCTTTTTGGTAAAAAATCTCCAAAGGCAGCAACAATCATCTACACAGCCGTTGCTCTCGGTTTTATCATGCTTGGCAGTTTAATTTCCAGTGATTTTGTATGGGAACTTACGGATATGTTTAACAATTTGATGGTTATCCCAAATGCTATTGCGTTATTTGCTTTGACGGGAGTTGTTGTTTCTATCTCAAAAAGAAAAATTGATTAAGCTTCTTTTCTGATTTTTCTTAACTCTGCTGCAGCAGTAAAAATTACATCGGAAGAGGAGTTTAACGCGGTTTCAAGGCTATCTTGAATAACACCGATAATAAAACCTACACCAACAACCTGAATTGCAATATCATTTGATATGCCAAATAATGAGCAGGCAAGGGGAATTAAAAGCAATGAACCGCCTGCCACTCCGGATGCACCACAGGCCGCAAAGGATGCCAGCACACCAAGAATTATTGCAGTTGCAAAACTTACTTCAACTCCAAGAGTATGCACTGCGGCAAGGGTCATAATAGTAATAGTTACAGCAGCACCGCTCATATTAATTGTAGCACCCAGAGGAATAGAAATTGAATATATATCTTTATCAAGTTTAAGTTCTTCGCAAAGAGCCATATTTACAGGGATATTTGCAGCTGAACTTCTTGTAAAAAAGGCAGTTATGCCGCTTTCTTTAAGACATTTTATTATAAGCGGATAAGGATTTTTCCTGGTTACAATAAAAACTATTAAAGGATTTGATATAAAATAGACAAAAGCCATACAAAATGCAAGTAAAAGAATTAATTTACCATATTCTCCAAAAATATCGGTCCCGCTTGCGGAAACTGCCCCAAAAACAAGCCCCATAATGCCAAATGGTGCAAAATTTATAATTTTACAAACAATTTTAGATATACAATCCGAGATATCAGACAGGATTTTTTTAGTTCCGTCGGATGCGATGCTTTTCATGCTTAACCCGAAAATAATTGCCCAAAAAAGTATTCCTAAATAATTTGCGGAAGCAAGCGATGTTATAGGATTAGATACAATATTAATAAGGAGATTATGCAATACCTCGTTTAAATTAGCAGGGGATGTTCCAATCAAGGCATTAATACCGTTTAAAGTCAAAGTCTGCGGGAACAGAAAACTTGAAACAACAGCGGCACATGAAGCAAGAAAAGTTGATATAAAATATAAAAATACTATAACCTTAAAGCGACCGTCTCTTTTAAGTTCTCCTTGTATTAAAGAGCTTATAATAAGCGTAAAAACAAGAATTGGAGCAATACCTTTCAGTGCCCCGATAAAAAGCTCTCCAAGCATTTTTACAGGTTTTAATTCAGGAGCAAACAATGCAAGGAAAACACCCAAAATTATACCTGTAATAATTCTTACAACAAGATTAATACTGTTGTATTTTTTATAAACTTTGGAAAAAAAACCGCTGCTGTTCATGATTTACTCACTCTAAGTATCTTTGTAAACAAAATAACATAAACAAGAATGAAGATACAGGGCGGAAATTCCAAAAATTAAGCAGCGTAAAATTTTGTAATTAAGAAATTTTAATTATTTTATAATAAAATTAGCCCTCTTTTGACAATGTGTCATAAACCTTGGCTACAATTTTCCATTCACCATTTATTTTATTCAAATTTAAAATATCAGTAAATTTATAACCATGCCAATTATCTTCAATTACCCTGACAACTGCAATTGTTTTTTCCAGCACTAAAACATCAACTCTTGCAATGTAATCCTCGCCGCAGGCACCGTATTCTTTCAAAACATCATAAAATTGGCTTCAATAAATTTTCTTGCCACATTTTCTACTGCATTAAATTCTTTAATATCGTCTCTCATATTCTTTCCTTTCATTTTTATACAATTATGATAAACTATGTGTAGCAAATTATAAGTTAACAATTTTATATGCGCTATTTCGTTTAAAAGTTCTCAGATACAACAAATTAAGAAGATATTTGGGAATTGTTACACATAAAACATTAAGTTTAACTTTAAAAGAATTAGAAAAACACGGAATGATAACAAGAAAAGAATATCCCCAAATTCCGCCTAAAGTTGAATATTCATTATCTGATAAAGGAGAATCCTTTATTCCGATATTATCTCAAATGTGCTACTGGGGCGAAGAGCACAGATGAATCAGCCAACCGCTTTTTTTGTTAGTAAACTGAGTTAAATTACTCAAAAACTAAAAACTCCCGGACATGGATTCGAACCACGATTGAATGATCCAGAGTCATCCGTCCTGCC
>CAQTPN010000145.1 GCA_948888345.1 uncultured bacterium
ACAGTCTACCATGTGCTCTAAAACCTTCGGCCCTGCAATATTTCCCTCTTTTGTAACATGGCCTATTACAATAGTGGTCACATTTTTAGTTTTTGCAATGCGCATTAAAAGGTTAGTGCATTCTCTAATCTGGGATACTGTGCCCGATGAGCTTGTTATTTGCGCGCTAAAGACCGATTGAATACTGTCTGTTATTAAAAAATCAGGCTTAAGGTCATCAATTTGTTTTAAAATTTCTTCTAAACAATTCTGTGCTGTAACGTATAAATTACAAGAATTTGCATTAAGCCTTTCTGCTCTTAGTTTTACCTGACTTGGGGATTCTTCCGCACAAATGTAGAGGATTTTTTTACCTGCATCGCCGATATTTTTTGCCGCCTGCAAAACAAGGGTGGATTTACCAATGCCCGGGTCGCCCGCCAGCAATACAAGACTTCCTTCAACAAATCCACCCCCTAAAACTCTGTCTAATTCTTCAATTTCAGACTTTATTCTGATTGTTTCATCAAGCTTAATTTCATCAATTTTACTATAGGTTAAATTACTTGATATAACCGTATTTGCAGGAGAATTTGTTTTTATTTCAATTTTGCTTTGAGTAATTTCTTCCGTGAATGTTGAAAAATTTCCGCAATCAGGACACCTCCCAAGGTAAGAAGCTGTTTCATACCCGCAGTTTTGACATACCCATTTTGTTCTAACTTTTGCCATTGGTTTAATTATATCATCAAAATTTATACTTTAGTATGACAAATTTCTAACGAAGGGATAATTACGAAATGTTAAAAAATAAACTAGTATAGGACTATACAAAACACAATTTATGCAATTTATATCTAACTGGTGATGGCAATACAGTGGAACTGAGATAATCGGTTCCTTTTTTTTGAAAAAACCAGGAATTATTAAATATCTACATCCCGCATCATATCTTTCAGGGTTTTTATGGTTGTATCCATTGAAACGATATCAGAGGTTCTTTGCTGTAAAAAGCCGTTTATATCCGGCATCAGACGAATTGCAATATCAAGCTTGGGGTTTGAACCTGCCTGATACATACCAACATCAATCAAATCTTTATTTTCACGGTACAAAGCAAGAATTTTTCTCATCTTGCTTGCAGCCTGCTGGTGTTCTTTATCGGTAATTGCTGTAAAAAGCCTTGAAATTGACCCTAAAGTATCAATTGCAGGATAATGGTTTTGTTCTGCAACTTTTCTTGATAAGAAAATATGCCCGTCTACAATTCCGCGGACAATATCCACAATGGGGTCTGTAATATCGTCACCTTCCATAAGAACCGTATAAAGCGCAGTTATAGAACCTTTTTCGGAATTTCCGGTACGTTCAAGTGCCCGCTGAAGCCAGCTGAATATTGAAGGCGGGTACCCCTTCATTGTAGGCGGCTCACCCAGAGACAGCCCCACTTCACGGCCTGCCATTGCACACCTTGTAACGGTATCTGTCATCAAAAATACTTTTTTGCCTTTATCCCTAAAATATTCACAAACGGAAGTTGCCGCAAGAAGGCATTTCATACGGATTAGGGGAGGCAGGTCACCTGTTGCGCATACAACCACAGACCTTTTCATACCCTCGGGCCCTAAAGAATCTTCCATGAATTCTTTAACTTCTCTGCCGCGTTCACCGATTAACGCCATCACATTCACATCTGCTTCCGAATTTCTTGCAATCATACCAAGGGTAGTACTTTTACCTACCCCTGAACCTGCAAAAAGCCCCATGCGCTGCCCCGTACCCATTGTAAGAAGAGAATCAATAGCCCTGATACCGGTTGAAAGAGAATCTTTTATAATCGGCCTGCTGAAAGGGTCCGGCACAGAACCGTTGATATTGACATATTCGGCATTTGTAATATCTAAAGGATGCCCGTCCATAGGCTCGCCTAGAGGGTTTATAAGCCTTCCCAAAAGAAAATCGCCCACAGGAAGCATAATAGGCCCGCCCGTGCTTTCAACAAGACTCCCCTGACCTATGCCATCACCGTCATATAAAAGCAGAAGCTGTGCTACATCGCCTTTAAAGGCCTGCACCTCGGCGGCCTTCTTTTCACCGGTGTAGGTTTGAATATAACAAAGGTCGCCAATTTTAAGCCCCGGAAGCTTTACATCCACAGTTAGCCCCAGAAGCTTTGATACAACTCCTTTATATTCGTAAAGTTTTGTATTTTCAAGGATATCAAGTGCTCGGGTTTTTGTATTATGAATTTTTAATTCAATATTTTCATCCATAAAAACATTATAATGATTTTTCACCCTGCAGGCAAAAAGGTTAAAATTCCTGTTGATAAAGGATTTTGAAAATATTGTAAAAAGATATAATAAACACAGGGTAAGCCCTAAAGGCTCGCTTCCTCGCAAAACAACATCTTTTTAAGGTGAACTGTTTGCAGAAAGGAGGTGATGCAAAAGTGGTAATTGCTATAAGTATAAAAGCGCTACTGCTTATCTTTTTGATAATAGTAACGCTTAAATGCAAAAACTATTAGGGTTTTTAAAGGGGATGTTACAGCATCCCTGCCCTTTATATTTTCATTATAAACGAGTTTTTATATTTTTCAAGATTTGGAATTATCAAAATCAAAAAGCTCTTTTAAGCTGATATCAAGAGCATTTGCAATATCTATAATTGTTCCGAAAGACGGTCTGGAATATGCAACTTCAACTTTACCTAAAAAACTCAGGTTTTTATTAATCTTATCAGCAAGTTTTTCTTGAGTTAAACCTCTTAGTTCTCTATAGCTTTTAATGTTTTTACCAAGCTTTTTATAGACTGCCTGCTTTTGCATATATACAGTCTATATGTAAAAATTTATTAAGTTTATGACCTACATAGACATAAGTAGTATACTAATCTCTGTTGCACTAAGGGTTTTAGCCATGAAAAAGAAAATCTGCCATACCTCTTTAGACATATTTATAATAGAGCAAATGGAAGGCATAAAAGCATTAAGTGTACTGTTTGAAAAAATACACGAAACCACAAAAAACCCCGATGTAAAAGCCCTTTCAAAGCTTGGTACAAAATTTTGCAAAGAACTTTACACCGATTGCAGAAATTGTGCAGGGGTTTTGTCTGTAATAAAAGATATGCTAGACCAATTCTTTCAAGATGCCGACAAGTGCTAATTTTACATGAAAATAGCTTAAACCTCCATCTTTAAAAACTAATCCTCGTTTTTTATCTGCTTCGGCCTTTTGGTTTTCGGTAAAAAATTCTCACCGGTCACAACATTTTTACCCGTTTGAAGCTCAAGATTTTTTCTGGCTTCATGCGCAATTTTGCCACCTTTTTTGGCAGATTGTTTATTTTCTTTCAGACCCGTTGCATTTTCGGTTTCTGCAATTTGTCTTGTAGAAAGCTCGGCCAATGCTGTAAAAATTAATTCCGCTTCACTCATGTGGTCACGCAGATTTTGAGACTTTAAGCCTTTCAGATTTTTATGCTCTTTAACACTAAGCCCGCTCCATTCCTGATGAATAATATTTGTAAGAATGGCAAATTCCTCACCCTCTTTAATATCATGTTCCTTCCAATAATCCGTAAGTTTGTTTCGGGTTTCTTGTCCGGTCATTCTTTGCTGAATCCATTTTTCCGAACGGCCAAGTTTTTTATAAGTTTCTCTTGCCCTATCAATGGCTGTTGTCGGGTCTGCTATTTCCCGAACTCTCTCATAGCCTGTTTTTGCAAGCCATTGTTTAATGGATTCAGCCTTTTTTGACGGAATAGACTGAATTATACGAAAAATTGTTTCTACGTCAGCGCAATCAGTTTCTCTTTTTTTGCCATCAGGAGCAGTTAATTTCAACTGTACGATTTTTTCGTACAGTTGACTAAAACCCTCATCATCAGCAAGCTTTATCTTTAAATCACTCCAATATCTTCTTGGATTCTTGCTTTCCGTTAATATCAAAATAATATCAATAACCGAAAAATACCATTTTTCAAGCTTTTCTTCATAGTAAGAACGTATTTTGCTTTTTTCAAACAATTTTAAATCTTCAGCCATAAATTCTCCAATTCCTCTTTTTTATTATAAAAAACTGCAAAAGAAATAGCAAAGATTTTACATTTATTACAGAAGTTCCTTTAAAATCCCTATTAACGCTAATTTTACATGAAAATAGCTTAAACCTCCCTGCATATAAACCGCATAAGGAGGGCGGCACGGTCCGTCAGCCGATAATTCAATTGTAGAACCCTCTATAAAGCTTCCGCCTGCCATAATTAATTTATCTTCATACCCCGGAACCCCGTCAGGGATAGGTGTTAAATAGCTTTCCACAGGTGAATATTTTTGAAGGGCACGGCAAAAGGCTTCCTGCGCCTCCTGTTTTTCAAATTTTATGGTCTGGATTAAATCACACCGCGTACAATCAGATAAAGGATGAGTTTTAAACCCGACATTTTCAAATACTTTAGCCGCAAGAATTGCCCCTTTAACAGCATAAGACACAACAGACGGTGCCATAAAAAATCCCTGAAGCATAACACGGGTCTGATTAAACATGGCTCCGCCTTCCGTCCCTATTCCCGGGGCCGTAAGGCGTCTTGCACACATTTCAATTAAATCTTTTCTGCCGGCAAGGTATCCGCCTGCTTCAACTATGCCGCCTCCCGGATTTTTAATAAGACTTCCTGCAATCAAATCTGCCCCAACATCTGTCGGCTCAAGTTTTTGAGTAAATTCACCGTAACAATTATCTACAAAACACACTGTTTTCGGGTTAACTGATTTTACAATTTTTATAATCCGTTCAATTTCTTCAACAGTTAAAGAATTTCTAAGGCTGTATCCGCGTGAACGTTGAATTGTAACCATTTTTGTATCAGGCTTAATATATTTTGGGATAGAATCAAAATCAACATTAAGTTCATCTAAAAGCGGAATTTCATCATATTTTACACCCATCGCCCTGAGGGAGCAGTTATAAAATTCATGGTTTTCATTCTTTCCTATAATTTCATCAA
>CAQTPN010000146.1 GCA_948888345.1 uncultured bacterium
TTGTATCATCCTCATAATATATATGATATTATTTTTTTTATGAAAGTCAATTTTTAAAAAATTGCTCATTGTATCTTAATAAACTTAACATTTTTTCCGGAGATTTTATGAATTCTAAGCAAAGTCTTGATACAAAAATTATTTATAATATTGTTTACAATTTGATAGAAAAAGCGAATACTAATCTCCCGTCATGGGTTTATAATAAACTTTCAAATTTTAATTGTAATTATAAAGATAAAATTTTAAAAAATGCTTATCTTGCCCAATCTAAAGGGCGTCCGCTCTGTCAGGATACGGGACAGGTTCTTGTTTATCTTGAAATCGGGCAGGATATTATCCCGGAAGGTGATTGCGTTGAAAGTGTTATAAATAAAGCGATTGCGGATTGCTACAAGGAAAAATTTTTTAGAAAATCAACCGTAAAAAATGCCCTGTATGATAGAAATAATAAGGGAGACAACACCCCCGGGCTTATCCATATTGATATTGTTGAAGGGGCTGAAATTTTAATTACTGTCGGCATTAAAGGAGGCGGTGCCGAAAATATGACGCAGCTTAAAATGTTTAATCCGACCGCAGAACCCTCTGAGATATTGGATTTTGCGAAAAAATGCGCGTCAGAAGCGGGTGAAAATGCCTGCCCTCCTATGTGTATTGGAATAGGTGCGGGCGGATGCGCTGAAACTGCTGCATTTTTAGCGAAAAAGGCATTGTTTTTCGGAGAAACGGTGGAGATTGATATTGAAAATGTTTTTGAAACCCGCATTTTAACTGCTCCGACTCACATTGCGTGCCTTCCTGTATGTGTAAATATAAGCTGTCATTCGCTTAGAAGTGCTTCAGGAAAAATTATAAACGGTGAAATCCAATACACAGACGAGATTCAAGAATATTATGATGTTGAAACTCCTTCAAACGCGCGCGAGGTGCGGACGGATGACATTTCTGCTTTAATGAATTTAAAAAACGGCGAAGAAATTCTTCTTTCAGGTAAAATTATAACCGCACGCGATGCCGCCCATAAGAGATTAGCTGAAATGATAGATAGGAAGCAGGTTTTACCCCTGTCTTTAGAAAATAAAATTATATTTTATGCAGGTCCATGCCCTGCTTCAAACGGTGAGATTATAGGCCCCGTGGGACCTACAACGTCAAAGCGCATGGATAAATTTGCGCCGCTTTTATATGAAAATGGGGTAATAGCTACAATTGGCAAGGGCGACAGAACAATAAAAGGTTTAAATAAGCTTTATTTTAAGGCTATAGGTGGTATTGCCTGCGTACTGCAGGCCTGTATTAAGGATTTAACGCCTGTGTGTTTTGAGGATTTAGGCACCGAGGCAGTTTTAGAGCTTACCGTTGAAAAACTACCCTTGAAAGCCCTATGGCTCTAGCCTTTAACGCGAAATACGATATTTAATTTTAAAACAGAATTTTAAGGATTGACAGTATTTTTTGCTTGATGTATATTTTTTAATGTTGAGACAGGTTGGCTGTGTCTAAATACCGCGTTTAAACGGTTACAGTCCCTAAAAACCTTAGAAAGGAAAACGACAAAATGTACGCTATAGTTGAAACAGGCGGCAAACAATACAAATTGGAAGAAGGCAGATACGTTGATATCGAGCTTCTTGATGCCAAAGAAAATGATAAAGTTACTTTTGACAAGATTGTTATGCTTGTTAACGGTAAAAAATCAAAAGTTGGGCAGCCATACGTAGATGGTGCAGTGGTTGAAGGCTCAATTGTTAAGAATGATAAAGCTAAAAAAATTATTGTTTTTAAACAACGTCCTAAAAAAGGATACAGAAAAGAATAATGGCACATAAGAAAGGTGTAGGTTCGTCCAAGAACGGAAGAGATTCGGAAGCACAAAGACTGGGTGTCAAAAAATTTGGCAACGAGAATGTGCTTGCTGGCAATATACTTGTTAGACAAAGGGGAACAAAATTCCACCCCGGTAAAAACGTTGGTATTGGTAAAGACGACACATTGTTTGCCTTAATTGACGGTGTTGTGAAGTTTGAACCTCACAGACGTGACAGAAAACAAGTAAGTGTATACGCTAAATAAATTATAGACAATAATTTATTATTCTGATAGAATAATAAACGTAAATTGAAAACAGTTAAAACTTATACAAATTAAGACTTTTGACTATATGTCGCAAGACAAATAAATTGATAATTGAATTTAATTAATGGATGGGGGCGTAGCTCAGCTGGTTAGAGTGCTTGCCTGTCACGCAAGAGGTCGCGGGTTCGATACCCGTCGTCCCCGCCATTTTTTAAGAATATAAAGCACCCGAAAGGGTGCTTTTTAGTATTCTTGATATTATTTACACAGGGATTGAAACCAATCAATACTATTTGTATTTTATTGAGTGGTTTAATTAGAGTAAATAGTATGATTATTTTGAATAATGACCGTTTTGTAAAACAAAAACAAGATGCCATTTATAAAGCATCTTGTTTGAATAATATAAATTTATTTATTTGTATTGATGAAAAATTTTAGAAATTATTTTCCATTCTCCGTTGATTTTTAGCAATTGAAATAAATCAGAGTATGTATTTGTGTTTCCTTCTAAACAACAATGTACATTTGCCACAGTTTCTTCTAAGGTAATAATATCAAATCTTGCTTTTAAACCTTCTTGCACTCCTACTTTATCTATAAAAGCAAATAAATTTTCAATAGAACCTTCTAATAGAGTTTCCCCAGCGTACCCATGCATAATGGCATTTTTATGGCAAACTGGCTTTAAAATATTAGAATCTCCCTTGATTTGTGCTTCATAATACTTGTTCATTACAGATAAAATATTTTCGTACTCTTCTCTTAAAGATTTTGTCATTGTATTCTCCTTTCTTTTTGTATTATTATATATTTATATCTTTTTATCAAGAACACACTTTTTTGTAATATACTATCTAAAATGATAGCAAGGAGTAAGAATGGATATAGAAAAAGCAAAGACATTTCAATGCCCGATGGAACTTGCAATGAGCATTATCGGTGGAAAGTATAAAGCAATAATAATTTGGCATTTAATAGGAAACACTTTAAGATACAATGAAATTCAAAAAATTATCCCAAAAGCTACTCCTAAAATGCTTAGTCAGCAATTAAAAGAATTAGAAGCTGATGGAATTATAAATCGCAAAATGTATCCGGTTGTTCCACCCAAAACAGAATATTCCTTAACAGAACTCGGAAGAACTTTAATACCTATTATCCAATCTCTTGAAACATGGGGAATTAAATATTTTGAGATATTAGGTTTACCCAATCCCTGTGATATAGAAAAATAAAAAATCAAACAAAAAGATAAAAGCATTTTTATAATAACAATAACTATTTTAGATTTTATAATTTAAGCATAAAAAAATCACACAGCGCAGTGTTATAAGGACAGGAATATTTTACAGGCAAATTTTCATAAGAAATCTGCACAAAACCTGCTTTCTGGTAGAATTTATGCGCCCTTTTTGTATTTTTTGGCGTATCTAATATTACGGTATTAAAATCATTTGCTTTTACATATTTAAGAAATATTGAATATAATTTTTGTCCTAAAAAATTAGGATACCCTCTAAATTCTTCTTTTACAAAAAACTTTTTCAATATACCAATTTTATTAGAATGAGGCAAAAAAGCAATTGTACCAATAACTTTATCATCTTCTAATGCAACCCAGAAATTTCCGCCCTTATCAATATATTCAGATTGAATGTTTAATAAATCTGGCTGGGATTCAATGCCTACAATGGGTCTTGTCCCATCATTTTGACAGGATAATACCAAATCTATAATTTCTTTCGTATATTTATGCTCAAATACCGCTATTTCCATTGGAATATTATAATATAAAAAATAATTTAGAAATTAACCATCTTAAGCTTGTGCAAGCTTTTTCTCCTGCAATGCCTCTTCTACACCGCAGGCAAGCTGGTCTGCACAGGATGTTCCTCTTCCGCCGCAATCGTTGCCTTTTAGGAGTTCTACCACCTTTTTGGCATCGTATCCCTGAAGTAATTTACTAATGGCTAAAGTGTTTCCGGGGCAGCCGCCGAAAAATTTTACATTATAAATTTTTCCTTCTTCTACTGAAAAAGTAATTGCTTTAGCGCATATTCCCTGTGTTTCAACCGTATATTCCTGCATAAAATTTTCCTTTATTTATTATATCTGTATCCTTTATAAAATCGCTATTTTCTTAAAAAGGGATTTTATTATCTAAAAATAATAAATCTTTGAACTATTTTTTAAATAAGCGTTTTATAAAGGTGCGAAGTTTAATCATAAGTCCTTGAAACAGGGTTTGATCTTCATAAAATATTATTTTGCCGTCAATTTTCGGCAAATTCATATCCGGTTTAAAATTTGAATGGCGAAAATCGGCAATGCCGCCAATATATTCAATCTTTGAAAGACCTGTAAGCGACGATTTTCTAAAATCAGCATTGCCACTGATTTTAGAAACATTTTCCATTAATTTTTCTTCATCAATACCTAAATCGGAATAAGTTATATCACGGGCAGGCTGCCTGTATTCTGAAAGGCCGTAGGAACCGTCTTTTTTTATAAAAAGACCAATGTCAAAGTAATCAAAAATTTCTCTGACATCATATTTTTCTATGGCATCAGCTAAATCGGTTTTAATTTCTTCTATTTCTTCATCTGTTTCGGTTTTAATTTCAGTTTTAACGGCAGTTTTTTCTTCGGTTTCTTTGATTTCTTCGGTTATTTCCGTTTTTTCTTCCGGAAGAATGCTTTTAGCGCAGATGGTTTCTAATTTTTCTCTTTCAATAGGGGAAGACATTGCAGGATTTTTATCAAAAGTATTTTCAGTTTCTTCGCTGTCTTCTTTAATATCTTCAATATCTTCTTTGATAACTGCTGTTTCTGCTTCTTTTTTATCAAACTC
>CAQTPN010000147.1 GCA_948888345.1 uncultured bacterium
ATACTATTAATTTACAAAAATGACAAATCTATAAAGTTTTGATAAGCTTATCTTGTTATGAATAAGAAAAGTTTATTTTATTTAATATTAATTATTGTAGTCGCAATCCTTTTCAGGCTCTGGCATCTGGATAAACCTGAAGGGATATGGAACGATGAATATTTAACATGGAAAATTGCAAACGCAAGATTCCCGAGAGAGTTTTTTGAGGCCTTAAGAAGCAATTGTCATGCTCCTCTTCATTATCTTTATTTAAAAGTGTGGATGATGATTTTCCATGACTCTGATAAGTTCTTGCGGCTATCATCCGTTATCCCGGGAGTTTTAGGGGTTATTACAATGTATTTTGTTTCCCTTGAATATAAAAATAAAGAAGGGGTTTCAACGGCACTTACGGCAGCCGTGCTTTGTGCCATAAGTTCTTTCTTAATATATTACTCTCAAGAGATAAGAATTTATTCGCTCCTGTTTTTTATAACAACGTTAATGTTGTTATTTGCACTTAAAATTTTTAATAATCCGTCAAAGAAAAATTTTGCACTATATTCTCTAATGTGCGTTTTGTTAATTTTAACTCATACAATAGGGTTTGTTTTTGTATTGTTTTCAACGGCAGCCCTTATGGTATTTGCGGTTCCCAAAAAGAAAACGGGGACTTTTGTATTTTTTAGCATAGTTGGTGTCATTCTGCTTGCGCTTCCGTTTATTCCGTTTATTACAAGCGTTTTAATTAAAGGCGGGTATTTCAGCCAGTGGTGGGCACCGTTTAATTTTTCAAGAATATTCTTTACATTAACGGATATTTTTTCACCCGTTTTATGCGATACATTCCATGTTTATAATACATTCGCGGATGCCTTTTATAAAGATAATATTGTAAATTTGGGGTTCTTTGTATTTGCATTAATTCCAACCGTTATCGGCATACTTTGCTTTATTAACGGTGCTCTGAACCCTAAAAGGATGCAGGGGTATTTACTTTCTGTTATTCTGTGTACGGTGTTTGTGGTTTTAATGGCTGCAATGGCAGGAAAAATAGTTTTTGTTACAAAATATTTAATAGAACTTGTTCCCCTTGTTGTTCTTATGACTGCAGACGGTTTTGTCTCCTTTAAATCAAAAGGATTCAAGATTGCAATTGCAACAATATTTATTGTTTTGAATATTTTTTATTTTGCGGTTTCCGAAATGTCGGCAGTAAGGCTCATAAGGGAAGAGGGTCAAAGGCTTCCCGTGGTTGCCCTTTCTAACCTTGATTTAAAAAAAAACGACAAAATTATATTTCTCTACTATGCAAAAGAATGGTACTATAAATACGTAGATTTTGATAATCCTGATAATGAGCCTTATTCAGAGGCATTGGGTGTAACAAAATATAACTATTCGTCCCAGTTTAACGGGCATTATATGTGGGGTAAAGAATTGCATCAGAAGGGTAAAGATGAATACAGACCCATCTTTGCATCAAATGAAAACAGAAAATTTGACAGGATGCTGAATAAAAACAGTTTTGCTCCGTTAAAAAAAGGGGATAAGTTATTTCTGGTTGATTTAACCTCTGTCAGCTTCTTTCCAAAAAGCATAGTTCAGCAGATTGCATCCAATGATGATATCTATAGGACCACTCCGCTCCTTTATCTTGCAATGTCTTATGCAAAAAATTTTATTTTGGAAAAAGCACACAGGGAGCTTGAATATGTAGGACATTACAATACCGGAGCATGGAGAATTTATGTATTTAAAAAGGCTTAAAAGTATTTCTTTTAAGCCTTAAGTTATTGGTTTTGAAATTGAAAAGAACTTTATTAAGCCTCTTCATTTCTTATAATTTTATCAATTAAACCATATTCAAGAGCCTCATCTGCTGTCATAAAGTTGTCGCGCTCTGTATCTTTTTTAATCCTGTCTACCTTTTGGCCGGTGTGTTCCGCTAAAAGTTCATTTAACATCTTTTTCATACGTAAAATTTCTTTAGCCTCAATTTCAATATCCGTTGCCTGGCCTTTTGCCCCGCCCAAAGGCTGGTGAATCATAATTCTTGAATTCGGGAGGGCTAAACGTTTTCCCTTAGTTCCGCCTGAAAGTAAAAATGCACCCATTGAAGCGGCATCACCGAGGCATATTGTTGAAACGTCTGATTTTATAAGCTTCATGGTATCATAAATTGCCATGCCTGCTGTTATAACGCCGCCGGGGCTGTTGATATACAGCATAATATCTTTTTCGGAATTCTCTGAATCCAAAAGTAAGAGCTGAGCCACAATTGAATTTGCAACATCATCATCAATCGCGCTTCCTAAGAATATAATTCTTTCGCGCAAAAGCCTTGAAAAAATATCAAAAGACCTTTCGCCCTTTGAAGAAGCTTCAATGACTGTCGGCACATAACTTAAAATTTGATAAGTATTCATGAAATTTAATTCCTTTATTTCCTTATTTTTTAAACTTATTATACCTGAAATTTTCATTCTTTTTGACAAGTTTATTAAATTTTACTACAAAAATACTTCATATTATTTAATTTTATAATGTTTGTTATACAATAGGGAATGGACTTAATGGATTAATTAAAGGAAAAATAAAATGATGTATAATGCAGCTATTGTCGGCGCGGGCCCTGCGGGTATTTTTACGGCTCTTGAGCTTGTGAAATTAAAACCTGATTGGAAGATTATCTTAATTGAAAAAGGAAATAAAATTGAAAAAAGAGCCTGTCTTTTAAGAAACGGCTATAAAACCTGTCCCAGCTGCAAAACCTGCGGGCTTTTATGCGGATGGGGCGGAGCAGGAGCATTTTCTGACGGTAAATTAACCTTGACTCCTGAAGTTGGCGGTCATCTGCCTGAATATATGCCCTATAAAGATGTTGAAGATTTAATTAAATATTGTGATGATATTTATCTTGAGCATGGTGCAACAAATGTTGTATATGGCGTAAACAGAAGCGAATTTGCAGATATCGAACGCGCAGCATCACTTGCTGAATTAAAACTTGTGCATTCTCCCGTGCGCCATCTTGGAACGGAACGCTCTCTTGATGTTTTAAAACACATGCAGGATTATTTAATGGATAAGATTGAAATTGTAAATAATGTTGCAGTAGACAGTCTTATTGTTGAAAACAATCAAATAAAAGGCTTAAATCTTTCTGACGGGAAAACCGTTATGGCAAATTATGTTGTAATTGCCCCCGGCAGAGAAGGTGCCGACTGGCTTACAAAAGAATTTGAAAAGAATAAAATTTCAATGGTGAATAACGCTGTTGATGTCGGTGTTCGTGTTGAATTGCCGGCAGATGTTATGGAGCCTATAACATCAAGGCTTTATGAATCTAAGCTTATTTACTATTCTCCAACCTTCGGGGATGAAGTTAGAACTTTCTGTATGAACCCGAACGGTGAAGTGGTTTCTGAAAACTACAATGGCATCCAGACGGTAAACGGCCACAGTTACGCAAACAAAAAGACACCTAATACAAACTTCGCGCTTCTTGTGTCCAAAAAGTTCACGGAACCCTTTAAAGAGCCTATTAAATACGGGCAGCATGTTGCAAGTCTTGCAAATATGCTTTCAGGCGGCGTTTTAGTTCAAAGATTCGGAGATTTATTGGACGGAAAACGTTCAACCCCTCAAAGAATAAGAGAAAGTATAATTAAACCTACTCTTGAATGCGCAACCCCCGGAGATTTAAGCCTTGTTTTACCATACAGGCAGCTTTTATCAATAATTGAAATGCTTTATGCCCTTGATAAAATCGCCCCCGGAGTTGCTTCAAGGTATACTCTTTTATACGGGGTTGAAGTTAAATTCTACTCTGCAAGGGTTAAATTAACCAATGAACTTGAAACTGAAGGTATTAAAAATCTCTTTACAATAGGCGATGGCGCAGGCGTTACAAGGGGCTTAATGCAAGCTTCCGCTTCAGGTGTATTCTGTGCAAGAGTTATGGCAAACAGATAATTTTATTTTGTAAAATCAAAGGTATAATAATCACTCCGGCAATTTTAACCGGAGTGATTAATTTATATAAAATATTTAGTAATATTCTGTTGACATGTTGATTTTAAACCCTTACGATAAACATAAGGGAGATTATTAAAAAGAGGTTTTAATATATGCAGATATGGCAGCTTTGGGCAATACTCGGGTTTATATTCTTATTTATTGAAATGATGACCCCTGTGCTTTTTTTCTTAACACTTGCGGGTGCTTCATTTTTTGCAGGAATTGCAGCTTACAAGTGGCCCGATAATACAGGTGCTCAGGTTGCGGCATTTGTAATATTTTTACCTGTATTTTATTTTTCAGTGCGCCCTTTTATGCAAAGGAAAGAAAAAGAACCGCAAAGTACAGGTATTGATGCAAAGTATATAAATCAAACAGCAATTGTTATAAAAACCATAGGCAAAAAAGAAACCAACGGACTTGGTGAAATTAAGATTTACGGCGAAGTCTGGCAGGCAAAAAGCTGTGATGGAACAGTTATTGAGCCTGAAGCCATTGTAAAGATAATCAAAAACGAAAGTTTGATTATGTTTGTTGAAAAATGTGAATAAAACAGTTTATAAAGGAGTTAAATAAATGGGAATTTTATTTTTTGTAATTATAGTCGTTGCAGCGGTTTTTGCAATAACAGGATTTAAAATTATAAATCAGGCGCAAGTAATGATTATTGAAAGATTGGGCCGCTTTAACAGGGTATTGGGGCCCGGACTTCAATTTATAGTTCCCTTTATTGATACTCCGCGCGGCGTTCATTCTAAAAAAACCGTGAGAACCGCAATGGGTGAAGTTTATTCAATGTATTCAACCGTTGATAAAATTGATTTAAGAGAAAGTGTTTTTGACTTTCCAAGGCAAAATGTTATTACAA
>CAQTPN010000148.1:0-1950 GCA_948888345.1 uncultured bacterium
CTCGGAAAGATGTTTGGAACCGGATATCAATAGAGAAAATATTGGCATAACATTTCAGGGAAGTGAATTAAAATGGGTATTAAGCGCAATATTTTTATCCGGAGCCTGGAAAAATCCAGATAATAAAGCTTTAATTGATATATTAAAAAATTTAGTTTTCGACAAAATGACCTTTACGCCAATCAAAATATATATTGATGCTGGTGAAATTTCCAATGACAAAGATTTAAATAAATTGTTGGAAAATAGCTCGGACACAACACCTTTAGATGATAATACAACAAGATATATCTTTGATTTAAATAATGATATTAAATATGAAAAAGATTATTCTTTCTCAATATTAAAAAGTATATTAGACAGCGATAGTGTAAAAGATACCGGCTTTTGGTATTCCAAAAATTCAACTGAAGCCAAAAACAATTCAGACCTGCTGCACTGCGAAACACTTTCCGATGGTGAATTAGGATTAATAAGAAGATTTGCATTAATTCTTTTGCTGAAAGAATTAAAAAAGGAAAATGAAAAATGTTTAGTTTTGCTTGACGAGCCCGAAACACATTTTAATGAAAATTGGAAAAGACATTTTATTTATTTGACTAAAGAAGCCTTACAAAATACATATCATGATATTTTTATTGCGACGCATTCCGCAATGTTAATTACTGATGCAAAACAAGATGAGTTATATCATTTTGAATTAGTTAATGACAAGATTAAAACATTTGCTTTGCATTTAAATACATATGCAACCAATATTGCTGATATAGGTCAAGTTTTATTTGATTTGGAATCGGATATAGGCGAACGCTCAAAAAAAGAGATTCAGGCCGCATTAAAGGGGGTTGAAAAAATATGCAATAAAGAAAAAGATGAAGTAAAAATTGAATTACAGACACAAAAAGAAAGACTGTATGAATTACTTAAACAAGTAGGGCCGGGAGAGTGGCGCTGGAGAATACGAACAAAATTAAATCAGCTGGATCAACAACAGAATTGTTATTATTTAAGAGATAAAAATAATGTCGAAAATTCTTAGAAAAATTTTAAAAATAAATTTTTATAACATAATTAAAAAAATTGAAAAAGATTTTCCTAGGAATAACAGCTGCTATATTGATGCCATCAAACATGACTATAAAAATTTTCAGGATGCTAATATTCCTATTCAATTTAAAATTAAAGATAATGAATTCTGTAAAAAGTTTAAGGAAATATCTAAAAAAGCATTTGCAGACTTAAAATACATAACCGAAAATTTATATGACAAAAACACATACACTGAATTTCAAAAAGAATTTGGCACAGTAACATTTAAAGAAGCGTTTATTTTATCTTATTATAATCACAATCAGCCAAGATGTTGTTTTTGCGGGTCATTTTTACCCGTTTCTATAAAAAGAAAAAAAGAAGATAATAAATATAAATATTCAGAAGTTGAGTTTATTAAGGCTGAATTAGAACATTTATTCCCACAAAGCAACTTCCCGCAGTTTATATTACATCCTTACAATTTAGTTCCCATATGTCCAATGTGCAACTTTACAAAAAGCGATAATTTTTTTAATTCAAAAGAAGAATTCTGTAAAGCAATAGGAAATTATGGTATTCAATATTCTATGCTCCATCCTTTTAATCTGTATAAAGAAATTAAATTTAACTCTGAAACAATTATTAATGGCAGGTATTCAAATAATTCCACTCTTTTTGAATTTTATAATTTGGAAAAAAGGGGACAAATTGTATTAGATAGGTGTTTTTCTATCTTATTTAATATTATTCGACATTCAGATATTTGTTCTCCTGAATCATTAGAACGCTTATTGGAAAATATAGCCTCAAGTAACTGGCATAATTTAAATGATGGTTATTCTTTAAACAACAATCCTCAAATATGGCAAGAATTTATTGAAAGTATTTTATATAATGAATGCAAACTTATAGCCTTAT
>CAQTPN010000148.1:1960-4872 GCA_948888345.1 uncultured bacterium
TCGACCTCACGGGTATGAGCCGTGCGCTCTCACCAACTGAGCTACCCAGCCAAACATTTGGTTAACATTATTATCACAAGAATATAAAAAAAACGCAAGAAGTTTTTTATTCTATAAAACCCCTTTTGTAGAAGGCAATTCATCTTTATTAGCCTCATCTATAGCACATGCCATCCTGAGTGTTCTTGCACAAGCCTTAAAAGAAGCCTCAATTATATGATGAGTATCAAACCCTTCAATTTGTCTTATATGAAGAGTAATTCCGGCATTTTGAGCAAATGTATTATAAAAATGGGGCACAAGCACAGTTTCAAAATCAGAAGTACGCTCATCTTTTAAATCAAATTTGCAAACACAATAAGCACGCCCTGAAATATCAATACTGCATTGGCAAAGCGCATCATCCATAGGAATAAAAATATTGCCATAGCGGGTTATGCCCTTTTTATCCCCAAGAGCCTCTTTAAAAGCTTGCCCTAGAACAATTGCTGTATCCTCAATTAGATGATGAGGGTCACAATCAAGACTTTTTGCGGACAGCTGCACATCAAATTTGCCATGAACACTGAATTCTCGAAGCATGTGAGAAAAGAAATTAATCGGAGTTGCAATATCGCTCACTCCTTTTCCTCTTAAATTAAATTTTAGTGCAATATCTGTTTCTTTTGTTTTTCTTGCTGTTTCAACTATTTGCATATTTTCTCGTTTCTAAATAATTCTAATATTTTACAAGCATCATCTATAACACCATTTGCCCCAAAACTCTTCAAAGATTTTGTTGTAGAATCAATATCCGGTGCATTTGGAGGAATAATCCCAAAAACCTTAACTGAAGCATCACAGCCTGCTTTGATATCATCAACGGTATCCCCAAAAAAGCAGATATCATCATAATAACAACATTCTTTAATTTTGTTAAGGCCGTCAGGACAAGGTTTTGACCTGCCGCAAGGAACATCTTCAAGGCACACAAAATAATCAAAAAAATTCTTCAAACCAAATTTTTCAAGTGAATAAAAAGCTTCTTCCTTTGGCCTTCCTGTAAACACGCACAAATCATATTCTTTTGAAAGCTCACTAAAAAATTCGGGCCCTAAAATTAATTTTTCATTGTCGATAGCACCTTTTGAATTCTCTTTTTCAGGATTGTAAAAAATATCCTGAAAAATTTCAACGAGTTTTTTGTAATCCGCTTTAATGCCTTTTTTATCAAGAAGATATTTTGTTAAATCCCAATCGTTTGAAAGGCCGCCCATATCCTTAGCTTCCTGCATTTCAGAAGGCGAACATTTTGAGCCTGCAAAATATTCATAGGTTTTTTGAATTGCATACCTGTAAGAATTCGATACATCAAATACTACGCCATCAAGGTCAAAAACAAGCATTTTCCTTGATTTTAAAGCATTAACAATTTTCTCTGCATCACTCAAAGACGGTATACCGATTCTTAAAAACCTGCACATTTTTGGGTCGGAAAATTTTCTGACAATAATTCTGTTTCTTAAAAGTTTTCTGTATGCAAATTCAACTTTCAATCCAAAATCAACAAGGATAAAATTTGCCTCGCTTTTGTATGGCGTAAAACCCATTTTAAGAAATTCATCGTACAAAAACTCTCTTGATTTTATAACCTCATTTTTTACAAAATCAAAATGAGTTTTATCCAAAAGTGCATTAATACCGGCATATACTGCCATTGAATTTACAGAATACGGAGATATTACCTTTTTAAAATTAACAATAAATTCAGTATTTGCAAGAATAAATCCCAAACGAAGCCCTGCAAGCGCATAGTCTTTTGAAAAGGATTTAACACAAATCAAATTTTTATAATTTTTAACAAGGTCATAGTAAGGTTTTTCCCCAAATCTTGAATAATTAACGTAAGTTAAATCAAGAAGAATAATCCTATCTGTACATTTTTTCAAAACCTCTTCAATTAAAATCGGTTCTATGATATCCCCTGTAGGGTTATTCGGCGTTGCAAGATATATAATTTTTGTTTCGGGTCTTAAATTTTCCAGAAGCACATCGAGTGAAAACTGCCACTTTGAAACATAATCAATATTAAAATATTGTGCTCCTATTACTTTGGAATATATTTTAGGCATAGAAAATGAAGGTGCAAATGCAAGCACACTATCTTTTTCTGTTAAATATGAAGATAAAATAATATTAATAGCCTCATCGCAGCCGTTTGTAAGAAGAAAATTTTCTCTATCAAAACCAAATTCCGAAGAAAGAATATCAATCAGCTCGCCATAGCATGGGTATAAATTAAAACGTCTTAAATCAAGGTTTTTAAACCCATCAATAACCCTTTTTGAAGGCCCGAAAACATTTTCATTAGAATCAAGTTTTAAACTGCAGTCAGGATAATATTCATCAATTGCATAAGGTTTAATATTTTTTAAGGTATTTTTTTCTTCAAACATACTTGCGATTATACCCCAAAAATCACCTCAAAACAAGCACCATAGTAATGCAAAAGGTACAGCAAGCTTTTTACCATCCGTTGTTTGAAAACTTATTCGCATACATTTGTCTGTCGCGCGTTTCAATTCTTAAATTTGCAAGTTCTATATCGTCATAATCAATATAAGCATGTTGAAAAAGATTTCGTCCTGTACGTACTGTTACTTCATTATCCTGACGCAATAAATTTCTCGGAATAATAATTTCCTGATTATCCCCGTTAATATTCAATTCTCCAATCTTTTGACCGTTAAAAATAATCTCTGCGGGGCTTGAATAAACATGAGCAATTCTATTTTGCCCCATTTCTTTTGCAAGCCTTGTATCAAGGCCTATTACCGTTCCTATAACAAGTACGGCCTCCTCTTTTTGCGATACAACGGGCATTCTGAATCTTTTTGTAAAAAATGTACCTACGGATTTTATCTTAAAATCTC
>CAQTPN010000149.1 GCA_948888345.1 uncultured bacterium
AATGGTTCAAAAATGCTATACATTAGGTGTAGATGAATTTATTCCAAAACAGCCGGATTGGCATGAAAAGGTGATGAAATTTATTTCAAATTCTGTTTCAAAAACAAGCAACGAAGAATTTCAGAAATATTATATTAATGATGATATATGTGTTTTATCAATTTATAAAATTAACCACAAAACCTATATTGATAACATTGTAAAAGAAGTAAACACTGATGTTTTAACCGGAAAGCCCAATATAATATTTAATATGGAATATGTTAAAATATTTTCCGATAATTATGCAGGGGTTTTTGCAGAAGTTTATAAAGCAACAGCGCAAAGAAACGGCACATTTATTATTGTAAAACCTTCTGAAGATGTTTTAAAGGCTTTAAATTTTGTATTTTTAAATAATGTTATCAGAGTATTTGATACAATTGAAGAAGCTGTTCAGTATATTGAAATGAGTAATAAATAAATTTAAATCTTAATAAAAAGCCCTGAATTCATTTTCAGGGCTTTTTATTTTTTAAGTTTTAAACTTTAAACGGGTTTAATTTTTGCAATTTTAGGGTCTAAAAGCCTTTTTCCCGTCTGCTCAAATTCAATTTGAAGCAAGCATCTGTTTGAATATTTTACAACTTTTAATATACTGCCTGCGCCGTATTTTTCATGGATAACCTTCATGCCTTCGACAAAATCATATTCCGGAGCTTCTTCCTCTTCTTCATTATTATTAAAAATCGGAAGGGCAGATTGGGTTGAATTATCTTTATTTTTAATTGCATCAATATCAATTGACACATTTTCATTTATTTTAAGTTTATTTTTTTTCTTTGTTTCGGGAGCTTTTGCTTCTCCGATAACTTCATCAAACCTGGCCTCTATTGATTTTTGGGCAAGTTCTTTTAGAGAAACGCCGTCCTCTTCAGTCTTTTCATCGTTGGAAGCTTTGGAATTCTCTTGTGCGGGTGCTTCTTCGGTAAAATCATCAATTAAAAGATTTGGCTTTTCTTTGACAATTATTATAGCTTCATCAGGGTTGGTCTTTTTTGTTATCTGTTTTTGCTCTTGCGGCACACCCTGCACCGGCTTATTTTCTTCCTCAGATGCCTGCTGTGTGTTTTCTGCTTTTTCAACAGGTTCCTGGACCACGGGGAGTTCCGGTTTCGTATCAGCAGGAACTATGGAATTATCCGCAGTTTTTACAACTTGATTTTGAGGAGTTTCAACGGTATCAAGAGCCTTTTGAACACTTTCCTGTTCAAGAACACTGTGTGCCTCTTCCTTTATGCTCTCTAAACTTTCTTTTTCAGGGATGCCTTCTGCTTTTTCAGAAATTACAGTATTCTCTGTTTTCTCAGGTGCTTTTTCAGACAATTCCTCAGGTTTTACGGGTTCATTTGTCTTATTTTCATCCGTATCTGCAGGAATTTCAGAAGGCACTGTTTCGGAAGATACCTGCTTTATCATTTCAGGCTCTTTTGCAACGGGATTAACAGTTGCAGGTTCTTTAATTTCCTCTTTAGTATCTTCTAAATTTTTTTTTAAAGGATTTTGCGCCTGCTCTTCAAGTTCTTTTGCAAGATTTTCATTATCAATTGCATCATTAATCATTTCAGATGTGATAACGTCATCTTCTTCATCTGCCTTTTTTTCTTCATTTTCATTATTCTCGGCCGCAAGCGCATCATTTGAAGAGTTTTCAAGCTCAGGATTTACAAAATAATCAAGTTCATCCTCATTTAACGGGATTTCATTTTCCCTATTTTCTTTTTCTTTATTATCCGAAATTTCTTTTATATATTCTTCATCATTTTTAAGACTGGCTTCAATTAATTGAGCAACCTTGGCATCATCTGCAACAACAGAAAGTTCTTCTTTTTTGGGAGCATCTTCCGTCTTTACTTCTTCTTCAGTTGTTTCATCTTCAACGGCTCCGGTTTCAACAGAAGATTCTTCTTCAACTATATCAGGATTTTCAGCCTCTTTTTTATCAGCTTCAACGCTTTCATCACGAATTTCTTCTTCAACAGTTTTTGCCTCTTCTTTTTCAAGAGTTTCAGGCTCACTATCTTCTTCAAGAGATTCCTCTTTTACCTCAACTTCTGTTTCTTCATTTTCTGTCTCATCTTCAACATAGGAAGCATCGGCATTTTGGGTCTCTTGTTCAGATGAAGTTTCTTCTTGAAGTTCATCATTTTCTTCAAGAATTTCTTTGTTCTTGGTTTCGCTCAATCTTTCTTTCTGGTTTTGTTCATACCCCGGAAGTATATCATTAATTGTAACTTCATCAGCTAACCTTTTTTGATTGTTCTGGATATGAATATTTTTAAGGTCAAAATTCCCTTCGGCAAGTTCAACCGAGGTCATCTCTTCTAATTCAAGATTTAAATCTATATAAATCTTCTTATCTTCAACCTTCTTTTCATCCGCCTCATCATAAATATAATTTTTGAGGGTAAACATAAAGTCCATCGTGTCTTTGCCAAATATTAAGAAAGATGAAGAATTAAGGGCGGCTATCTGGAAGTTTGCAAATCCAAAATCACGCCTTGGGTTCAGGGTTTTATAAAGAATATAATTTCTTGCAAATTCCATTACCTGCGGCATTTTTACAAAACCGTAGGAAATACTTGAAATTATATTCAATCTTGGATTTTTTGTATATAAATCATTTATTAATTCAGGATTTGAATTATTCTCATTCAGCCTTAAAAGCAAATAGGCATCATATTCTTTAATCTGCCTTACAACAAATTCCAAAAATTCTTTATGCCATTCAAATTTCAAGCTTGAAAAGTCGATAATTACGGCGTTTTCTTTTTGCATTGCTTTTGAAATTGCCTGAAATTCTTTTTTTGAACGACTGAATAAACCATCATTAAAGTATCTTTTTAATCTTGTTAAAAGAAGGTGCAGCTCAGGAGCAGGAGTAGCCCTGTATTGCTGTTCTATAACTTTTATAAATCTCGGGAACGGGATATATTTATCTTCCGTTGAATCAACAAATTTCTTTAATTCAACAAACATATCCTCAAGTTCGGATTCAGCCTCAGGAGAAGCTTCTTTTAACGCTTTTTCCCAGATATAATCAAGAGAATAATAATCAAGCGGAAGTTTAAAATCTGTATGCGCTTTAATTCTTTTAGCGTTTTTAATGTTTAAATTTCCGGTATAATCAATTACTACAACTTTTTTATGGGTTTTTAATTTTTGAGATATATTTTCAAAAGCAATATTAACTTCATCAAGTTTATCCGCAAAAACAACAGGATTATTATTAAAGAAATCAAGATTTACATTTACAACTCTGTTATTTTTGGTGGAAATACCGAACGGAACGGTTGTTTTATCAATATTAAGACACTTTTCAATTTCTTCAGGCTTAATTTTTGCTATTTCACATTCACGGGAAGGAGTGAAGTTATCATACGGAACAACCTGATAATCAGGCAAAATTCTATATACAAGTTTAATACATGCTACATTTTCTTCCTGATTAAATTTGTCATCATAGATTTCAACAATCTGTGCTAAAAAATTATCTTTGCCGTCTCTTACGATTAAAAAATCGCTCAAGCAAAGCCCGTCAGTTTTGGGGTTGAATATTAGCCTTATGATGTCATTTTTGGTTTGAATAACTCTCATCTATTCCGTTTTAAAATCCCATTTTTTAAAATTTGTTAGCCGATACAGATTTTATTATACAACACACAAATTTATTGTAAAATTAAAATTATGAATAAATTTGATTTTAGTATAATTATTCCTCTTTATAATCAGGAAAAATATATAGAGAAATGCCTTAAAAGTGCTTTAAGTCAAGAATTTAAAGGCACATATGAAGTAATTGTCGTAAACGACGGCTCAACAGATAAAAGCGAAGAAATTTTAAGTAATTTCAAAGATGATAAATTAAAAATTTATAAAAATAAAAATGGCGGGCTTGCATTTTCAAGAAATTACGGAAATTTGAAAGCCTGCGGAGAATATATAGTATATCTTGATGCGGATGATGAACTTGACAGCCTTGCACTTCAAAATTTTTACAATACAAAAAAAGGATACAGCCCCGATATTATACTTGCGCCATATTGCGCAATAAGGGAACACAGGGGAGATATTAAAGAATATTTTCCTTTAAAAAAATTTAAGAATAAAAAAGGATACTTAAATGTTAAGAATACAAAAGGCAGAATTTTAAAAACAAATTTTGAAGCATGGGGAAAAGCCTACAGGCGGGATTTTATTTTAGAAAATAATATCCAATCTCCCATAATTCATCTTGCAGAGGATGTTCCGCTATTTTATAAAGCACTTTTAGGAACGGAAAAAATTCTTTTATGCAAAAAAAGCGTTTATTACTACCGAAGGGGGCACAAAAAACCGTATAAAAACGGAAGATATAATTTAGTGCAAGAAGTTATAAAAACAATTAATTCAAGCGAGGAAATTGTTAAGGGATATGAAGATTATGACATTATAAGAAAAATTTATGCAGATAATACACTGAAAATTTGTATTTTCTGGTATAAAAAATTTAAAAGCCTTGATAACAGAAAAGAATTTTATGATTTTTGCATGAGATATCTGGAAAAATTCAAACTTGAAAACAAGTTCAGAATAAGAGCTTTTATCTGCGACTTAAATTTAAATTTTAAAAAATGTCAATAAAAACTCTTTTTTTCACCATTTTGGCCGATATTTTAAAAATAAATCATCAAATAAAACAAAAATAACTTGACAGTTTTGTTTGTCTTGAATAACATGTTGCTATTGAAAATAAAGTTTTGTTATAATTTGGTTTAAAAATCAAAAATAATGAAACAAAAAATGCCGATGTAGCTCAATGGTAGAGCAACGGTTTTGTAAACCGTAGGTTG
>CAQTPN010000150.1 GCA_948888345.1 uncultured bacterium
CAAAAGAAATATGCAGCAGTCATTATTATTGCAGATATTATAGTAGTTATAATCCCAATAACTTTTGAAGCATTCCGAAAAAGGAAAGTTGAAATAAAATACAGCAAAAAGACAATTGCTGCAGGAACAAAATATAAAAGCCCGCAAATATAGGCAGTTTTAGGCAAAGTATACCTAAAAAGAGACAAAAACATCAAAATTGCATAAACTAAAAAAGAAAACAAATAGAAAACAAAACCTTGTTTTCTATCCTATTCTTAATTTTATTAAAAGACTTTATAATTTTGTGCACATTATTACCATTGAATGCAAATCAATATGGTATATTTTACCATCTAAATTTCACCGGTACAAGAATATAGTATTTTCTGTCTAATCCCATAAGAAATGCTACATTATTCACGGCATCAAGCCAAGAACTTGGAGTTTTGAGTTTAAAGTCATATTTATCAAAAAGAACTCCTGTAAAGTACCCGTTTTGAACTTTAGGGTTTAAAATTGTTGCACCTCCATACGCAAGGTGAAAATTAGGCTCACTAAATTTAATTTCTACTTGGTTATTTTTAAATTTATTACCATTCATAATATATTTAAACCTCATCCAATTCTGTATTTCTTTTGAATTAGAAAGGTTTTTTGATAAACTGCTATCTTCACTAAATGCAAAACCTGACCAATTATCAGGCACTCTCTTTTCACCGGTTAAGTTAAACTGTTTATTTAACATATAAGAACTACCTGGCACAAGATGCTTGTATTCATCATTTGATAAAATATTTTGTGGTTTAGCAAGATAAATATCGAATAATTTATAGGTGTCAGGATAATTATGATGAATTGTATTATACCATTTATTTCCAGATTTTAAAATATTATAAGTATCAATTTCATCGCCATTAAACGGAGAATTCCAAAAATTAACAGCAGCAGCACCGCCGGTAATATCCCCCTCGCTTAATATTTTGCCATAACTATTCGGTTTACTTCTAAAATGAGATTTTACGGTGTTCCATCATCGCGTTCATATCCATGGACAAATACAACATCATCTCTTCCCAATAATTCTTTATGACTCAATAAATCAGCGTTTGAAAGTTGATAATCGATTGCTTTTTCATTTTGTTGAAAATCTTTTGAAGACATATTTGCAACATCTTCCCTTGTGAATATTCTATTACTGTTTAATATTTTGTTAAAAAAGTTTTTAAATGTAAAAGTCATTAGTTTAATTCCTTTTAAAACATAAAAATAATTAAAAAATAAAAGCAGCGCACTAAAAGCTTAATTCAGACTTAAATATTACATTCAAATTATGAAGTATATTCTAAAGCTCTGCAAGAGAGTAAAATTACTCAACCTGAACAATATGCTGCATTTAAACTTCTGTTTCCTGCGTTTCAAGCTCATCAGCACCGGCATCTGCAGGATATAAAGGAAGTAAAAACCCGAATGTTGAACCTTTATTGGGTTCGGATTCCACAAAAACCTTGCCCCCGTGATGCTTTTCAATAGTCACCTTCACAAGATGAAGCCCTAAACCGGTTCCTTTAATAGTGTGGGTATCATTTTCAACACGGTAAAATCTGTCAAAAATCTTTGCCTGATGCTCTTTTGAAATACCAATACCCTTATCTGAAACAGTTACTTCAATAAAATTTTCCATTTTATTTGAAATTCCGGCCTTGATATTGATAGCTGAATCGTTGGGCGCATATTTAACAGCATTTGTAACAAGATTTGTAATCACCCTTTCAATACTCTCTTCATTATACGGAATTTCAGGAATTTCACCCTCTTTTTCAACAACAAAATTTACATTTTTTTCCTGCGCCAGCACTTTTAAATTTGAAAGAGTATTTTCCAAAGTAAGCATTATATCACCGTTTGACTTTTCATAGCGCGTATTTGATTCAAGCTTTGAAAAATCAAGGATATCATTCACCATATTATTCAAGCGGATAATTTCCTGATTAATAACACCTATAAACTCTTGCTGCTCTTCAAATTTAAACTCATTTCCATAATTATAAAGGGTATCTATATAGCTTCTTAAAACCGTAACAGGGGTTCTTAATTCATGGGATACATTTGAAATAAAATCGCTCTTTAGTCTGTCAACTTCAGCTTCGCGCGTTATATCAATCAAAACAATGATGTAGCCCAAATAATCGTGAGATTTTGAAAACATTGGAGAAATAACGGATTTTATTACCCTGTTATTTACATTTACATTGAATTCCAGAGGTTTTTTCTCAATTATTTCAAGCGGCGTTTTCTTAAACGTATCAATTTCATCCCTAAAACAGGGGTGTCCTTCGGTATCAAGGTAATTTTCAAAAGAAGTATCAATGATTTCACCCGCTTTAATTGATAAAATATGCTCCGCAATAGGATTTACAAGTACAACAGCATCTTCGCTGTCACACACTACAACCCCGTTTGCAATACTCATTAATACAGATTCAAATTTATTTCTCTCAAGCGTTAATTCTTCAATATTTTGCTCTTCATAAATATGAAGCCTGCTTGACATATCGTTAAAGGCATTAAAGAGCTCTTTAATTTCACCGGATGCATCTTTATATTCTAAAATCGTACCGAATTTCCCGCCCGATATAGCTTTTACTCCTTGATGAAGGATGGATAATTCTCTTGTAATTAAAAACGTATTAATTAATATAACAAAGGTAAAAACTGCCCAGACAAGTGTAAAAACTATAAACATTGAATTTTTGGTAGTTTTAGCAACACTTGATGCCATTGAAGCATTAAGCCCTATTTCAAGCATTCCTTCAATTTCGCCTTTAGAATTTAAAATGGGGGCAGAAAGGTTTGTTTTGGTATGCTCAGCCCTGTCTTTATAATCAGAAGAGGTTGTGAAAATAACTTCATTTTTATTATTTTTAAATGTTATAAATGAAATATCGCTGTTGCTTTGTAAAATTGAAACGGAATTTGATTTTAAAATATTAATTTTTTCACTTTCAGATTTATTTTTTGTTAATTCATAACTTTGAATTGCTATGGTTTTACCTAAAAGCTGGCCGAAATTTGCATAGCTTTCATATAATTTTTCCTGGATTTTTCCTATTGCAAATATAGAAACTGCAATTATTAAAACGGTTGAAATAAGAAGACCCGCTGTAATAAGCCTGTTTTGTGCCGTATTATCAAATTTTATTCCGTAATTTACCATATTTTTCATGACAATTGACATTATACCACAGCGTTTTTTACCATGGTATAATATTTTCAAATGACAAAACTAACTAAAAAAGTAATATCTTCAAATAAAAAAGCCTTTCATGATTATATAATTTTTGAAAGGTATACTGCAGGCATCGTTCTTTTGGGGACAGAAATAAAATCAATAAGAAAAGGCGGAATCAACTTAAAAGACAGCTTTGCAAAAGTTGAAGATATGGAAATGTTTCTCTATAATTGCCATATAAGCCCGTTTGAAGGCGGCAACAGAAATAACCACGACCCAAAACGCACCCGCAAACTGCTTTTAAATAAAAAAGAAATTTTAAAAATTTTAGGTAAAGTAAAGCAGGACAGCTACACTGTTGTTCCTTTGGAACTATTTATAGAAAGAGGCTTTGCAAAGCTTGAAATAGGCCTTTGCAAAGGTAAAAAGCTGCATGATAAAAGAGAAACATTAAAGAAAAAAGACATTCAAAGAGAGATGGAAAGATTTAAATAATATTTGACATTTAGCTTTGTGAATTTTAAAATATACTACAATTGTAAAATAAGGAATAAGAGAATATGGCAGTAGAAAGAAGTATGGCAAAACGCCCGAACTGGTCCTCGGGGTTTGCATTCATAATGGCAACATTAGGAAGTGCCGTGGGACTTGGTAATATTTGGCGTTTCCCTTATGTTATGGGGCAAAATGGCGGAGCACTCTTTCTTTTAATGTATATTCTTTTAACCGTTTTTATATGCTCAGTTCCGCTTCTCTGTGAACTTTTACTTGGAAAACAGATGAGAAGAGGGGTTATCCGCTCTTATGAAAAAATAAATAAAAAATTCAGCATTTTTGGCTGGCTCTGTTTTGCAACTTCAATTTTTATACCATGTTTTTATTTTGTAGTAGGCGGATGGACTGTTAACTATATATTTATATACCTGTTTGGAAGCATCCCCGTAAATGAAATAAGCCAGGCAACATTTGATACATTTGCAGCACAACCTGTTGCACCTTTAATTATGGGCATAATCTTCCTTATACTCTGTGCAATATTCCCGTTTAGAGGCGTAAATAAAGGGATTGAACAGGCAAATAATATTATAATGCCATTATTTATAATAATGTTAGCCTTTCTTGCAGTAACAGGATTATTTTTAGATAATTCAATCGAAGGTTTAAAATTTATGTTTGCACCTGACGTGTCAAAGTTCACTTTTAGAACAGTCTTAACTGCGCTCGGGCAGGCACTTTTTACGTTAAGTGTAGGGATGGGCTGTCTTGTAACTTACGGCAGTTATTTAAAGAAAGACAGTGATATAATCAAATCTTCAACGCTCTTAATTATCGGAAATACAATAATAGCAGTGCTTGCGGGTATTATGATTTTTCCTGCCGTTTTTTCATTTAACTTAGAACCCAATGCAGGCGCAGGTTTAGTATTCATTACACTTCCAAAAGTCTTTGCAGCATTGCCCTTTGGCCAATTTTTCGGGCTGATGTTCTTTGTATTACTATTCTTTGCGGCATTAACATCCGGAATAAGCTTATTGGAAGTGAGTATTGCGGCAATTTTAGAAAAATTCAAAATCTCAAGAAAACTTGCCACAAGATCGGAAGAGCGTCGTGTAGGGAAAGAGTGTAGATCTCGGTGGTC
>CAQTPN010000151.1 GCA_948888345.1 uncultured bacterium
TAACAAAACTTTACAAAATTTCATCGCTATCCCTTTAAAAAGCTTAAAACTCTGATATAATTAAATCATACCAATAGCATACTATAATTGTCGTATGAAGCAAATTATTTAACAGTTTTTAAAGCCTTAAAATCACCCCTACTATTTTAAAACCTTGCAGTTTAGATAAAAAAGAGGCATATATGGCAGAAAACACAGTTTTAGAATTCAGAATTGATGAAACAAGCGTGCAGAGCGCGTGGCTGCAAACTCTTTATGATTTAGCTGATGAGCTAAATTGCAGATGTCAGACATTTTTTGAAGAAAAGTACAATGCTGCAAGAAAATGTTTTGCACAAACAAGGGTTGTAAAAATTATGGGTGCAAATACAATGCTGGGGTGGCTTAAGCTTAGAATGGAAAGGTATGACCATTTTGTAAATTCATTAAACGAATATGCAGAATTTTACTCTTCCACCATTGATGAAACAAATGAAGAATAAAAAAGCAGGGCAGAACTATTTTTTTCTAAGCCCGCCCTGCTTTTTTAAAAAAACTTTATTAAACGGTTTTAAATTCAACATTTAAAATTGCATTGTTTGAATATTGAATTTGTGCTTCTTGAACAGTTGTAGTGAATTTTTCACTGCCAACAGTAATTTCAAAAACTGCTTCAGGAGCATTTTTATAAGACATATTAAATTCATGAGCATTTAATTGAATACTTTTTGATTCCATTCCTTTACCGTAAATAGTTGCAGGAAGAAGGCCAGCAGCTCTTAATTGGCGTGGATTTTTAGCAGTGTCACGCATATCGGCATTAATTTTTACAATTGTTTGTTCCATTTTTATATCTCCTAAATAATTATAATTATTGAATTATTTCTATTATATTTGTAAAATAGGAAAATGCAATTTGTAGTAAGAAGAATTTTAAATCAGAATATAGTAAACGAGATTGAAAAAATAGGCTTTAGCCAGTCATATCTTGATTTTGGAGTTTTAAAACATAAATTTTTAAATATTAAAATTTATAACCTGAAACCTGAAGTCTCAACAATTATTAAACAAACAGCATTATCTCTAGGGTGCGATGCTGCAGTACATAAAGGTGTTTTGGACCATAGCATTGAAAATTCGGATTTGATTTTATCAGGCTCTATATCCCAGTTTGAAGCCATTGTTGAAAAATTAAAAAAGCAACAATTTTCTCTTACAAAAATTTCAGATGAAATTTCGGCACAAATTGAAATTTTCAAAACAGATAATTTTACCTGCTGCAAAAAAAAATTCAGACCAAAAATAATGGGGGTTTTAAATGTCACTGAGGATTCCTTCTCGGACGGCGGGCTTTTTTTAAACCCCAAAAATGCGGTCAGCCATGCACTTCAAATGGTAAAAGAGGGAGGTGACATTATAGATATAGGGGCTGAAAGCACGCGCCCTAATGCAGAAATTATTCCATCCGGTGTTGAAATAGAAAGATTAACTCCTGTTGTGCGCGATTTAAAGCGCGAATTAGCATGCAGTGATATTAAAATAAGTATAGATACCAGAAACGCAGATACTGCAAGGGCTATGGCGAATTTAGGAGCTGATATTATAAATGATATTTCGGGGCTGGCTCATGATAAAAATATGCCTGCAGCAATAAAGGAAACCGGTGTAGATGTAGTAATAATGCATTCCAGAGGCACACCCAAAAATATGGATAAATTATGCACATACAAAAATGTGGTTGATGAAGTTTATTTAGAACTTTTGGACAGAGTACAAAATGCGATAGATAGGGGGATTCAGCCGCATAAAATTATAATTGACCCGGGGTTTGGTTTTGCAAAAAATAATGAACAAAATTTTGAGCTTTTAAAAAGGGTGGAAGAGTTTAAGAGCCTGGGTTTTCCTATACTTACAGGTTTATCAAGAAAAAGATTTGTAAAAAGTGCCCTGGATAATGTTTCGGATAACGTGCCAAAATCACCTGATAATGAGGCTTTAGACGATTTAACGTCGCATCTTAGTTTTTATTTTGCACTTAAAAAAATTGACATTATCCGCGTGCACAATGTGGCAAAAACAAAGCAGGCACTTGATTTAGCGGCTCATCTTATTTAAAATTTCAGAGAATTTCTCAACAGGTTCAAAACGGTATCCACAGCCCTCTGCAAGGGTTCCGCCCATTTTTAATATTTCTTCCATAGGATAATCGCGGCAGATTTTTGCCCGTTTATTATGAATTTTACAAGTTTTAGAAGTTTCATCAAGATTTTTACATGCAAAAAGCAGCCCGATTTCATCTTTACCTATTATTTCAAGGTCAAAGTAGAAGGGGTGCAATGGTTTTAGGCGGTTGAACAATTCAGGGTCAGATATAAAGGTTTTACCGTGCTTTACATAAATATTTTTGCAGCACCGCCCGCATTTAGCGCAATTTCCAACCCTGTAATATTTCCTTTTTAAGATGTAAAGATAAAAAAATTTTTTAAGTTTTTTAAACAAATTTTCACAACTGATTTTTGTAAACATTTATTAAGCCTGAAAATCTTCCGTGCCGTCAAAACCTTCAAAGGCATCACTAATGAGAGATTCGCTTAAAAGTGTATCACAAAGCGGTTCAGAGGAGAAGTCAAAATCAGAAAAATCCTCTTCCGTATATTCTTTTAAAAGCTCTGCATCAAGCTTTTCTCCCTCATTTAAAGGCTCAGGCTCAAAAGGATTTGAAGATAAAATTTCAGAAAAATCAGTACTTTCAAGGTCTTGTAAAAAGCCTTCATTTTGAATTAAATTTAATACAGCCCGCTCATTATCAATAGATACAGCCTTTTCCAGCTCCAGTGCTCTTTCTATATCCTCTTCTGTCACAGTTTCAATATCATCAAGGGCAAGACATGTAAATTTACGAACATCCTCAAGCCGCTCATAGAGGCGGATTGCATCTTCCAGAATAGAAATCTGTTTTTCTGAGATTGCAATATCAGAATCAGCAGCATAAGGACTTGTAACCCCCAGAGCATCCTTTATTATTGACTTTTCGGGAAATTCAGGGCTGAATTTATTCAAATTATTGTTTAGTACATGATTTTGCATAGTGATATTCTAGCATTTTTATAGTATATTGGCTATAAAATAAAATTTTATAAAATCAGTTTTTTAAGGAAGGATAAAATGAGCCAAAATAGAGTTTTATTGTGTATTCTGGATGGATGGGGCGTTTCGAAAGAAGAAAAATACAACGCCGTAAAAACCGCCTGCACACCGAATTATGATAGTTTTTTACAAAATATGTCAAACACAACGATTCACGCTGACGGGCTGAATGTCGGACTGCCGGAGGGCCAGATGGGAAATTCCGAAGTGGGACATTTAAATATAGGTGCCGGAAGGGTTGTGTATCAAGAGCTTACAAGAATTAACAAATCAATAGATGAGGGGGAATTCTTTGAAAATGAGGAATTCAAGCGTGCAATAGACCATATAAAGGCTACAGGCGGAGCTTTGCACATTATGGGGCTGACTTCATCAGGAGGCGTACATAGTTCAATGAAGCATCTGGAGGCCCTAATCAAGCTTGCAGCGGACAACGAAGTAAAACGCGTATATGTGCATACCTTCCTAGATGGGCGCGACACCCCTCCAAGGAGTGCTCAAACCTTTGTAGGACAGGTAGAAGAGATGTTAAAAGCGCATAATTTGCCCCCCATTGCAAGTGTAATCGGCAGATATTACGCTATGGACAGGGATACAAGGTGGGACAGGGTGTCAAAAGCCTATGATTGTCTTGTTTTAGGGGAAGGTAATAAGGCTGAAAGTGCCTTGGATGCTATTGAAAATTCGTACAAAAATGATATAAGTGACGAATTTGTTGAACCAACGGTAATCGGCGGTGAAAGAATTAACGACGGCGATTCTATAATATTCTTCAATTACAGGCCTGACAGGGCAAGAGAGATAACAAGAGCGTTAACATTTAATGATTTTGACGGTTTTGAGCGCAAGAAAGTTTTAAAAAATATTTTCTATGTTTGCATGACACAATATGATGAAAATTTTGATTTAGCTGTTGCCTTTAAGCCTCAAAAGCTGAAAAACATTCTGGGACAAGTATTTGACGACAATAATATAAAACAATTCAGAACTGCTGAAACCGAAAAGTACGCACACATTACATTTTTCTTTAACGGCGGAGTTGAAGAAGCTGGAAAGCTTGAAACCAGAAGGCTTGTAGCTTCTCCAAAGGTTGCAACCTATGACTTGAAGCCGGAAATGAGTGCTTATGAAGTTTGTGACAATGTTTTGGAAGCCCTTGAAAATAAAGATTACGGCTTTATTCTTGTAAACTTTGCAAACCCTGATATGGTAGGGCATACAGGGGTAATGGATGCTGCAGTTAAGGCTTGCGAGGCCGTTGATGAATGTGTGGGTAAAATCGCCAAAAAAGCCTTGGAGCAAGGGGTTAAGATGATTATCACCGCAGACCACGGAAATGCCGAATGGATGTACAATGAGACTACAAAAGTACCGCAAACCGCACATACGACTAATATTGTGCCATTCATTATTGTTGACAGTAAAAAATACAATTTACGCGAAACAGGTGCCCTGTGCGACATTGCGCCAACAGTACTTGACTTAATGGAAATTAAGCAGCCGGAAGAGATGACAGGGAAATCAATGATAGAGCACTAAACAACATAATTAAAACTTGAAAAAGCCTGCAAATTAAGAGTTTGCGGGCTTTTTATATTTTTGCGTTATAAAAATTATCCCGAAAATTGAAATAATTAAGGTCAAGACACTTACTATAAGGGCAATTGGCACATTTTGAACATTTAAAACAC
>CAQTPN010000152.1 GCA_948888345.1 uncultured bacterium
TTCAAGTTCTTCAAAAAACTCGTTTTTTTTGTTTTCTTCGATATTAAGAGGGATATTTTTCTGCCATATATCTTCAAGAGCCTCTTTTGGAGTTATTTTTGAGAGCAGCTCCAGCGCAAAAAGCGCACAACCGTGGGCTCCCGCTATTCCAATAGCCGGCGCACCGCGTACTATCATTGTTTTTATGGCGTTATACATTGATTCAAGTGTTTTTATCTCCACTTTTTCAAACGCGTACGGGATTTTTGTCTGGTCAACCATTATAGAATAGCCTCCGGATGGGGTTTTGTGCCATTCTATGGTTTTTATTTCAGATTGAAACTCGCTCATATTCTTTACCTTGCTCCTGTTTATTTTTTAAATTTTAAGCTATAAGTGCTTTTTGGATGTTTTTTAAAATAAAAAACAATTCCGTTTTTTAACAAATTTTACCTGAAAAACAGGCAGAATATGCAGAAAAAATAGCAGTATGTTACAATTGTTAAGTTAATTTTTATTAAAGTAATTAATTAAAAATCCTGCAAGCAGGCCTCCTGCGGCGTTTGTTGCAAAGAAAATCAACATAACAGAAAAAATCAGCACAATTGCAAGAAAAATATTTAAAAAATCTATTCCATAGGTGTAATAAGTTTTTATAAAAACTTTTAGCAAAAGCACAAGCGGTGCAAAAATTATTAAGAATGCACTGCAGCAAATACTCCCGGAAATTCCCCCAAGAAGAGTGTAATCCTTTGTATCAAGGCCTTTTAGGGCATCTTTATTTAATTTTATAAGTGCAGTCAGAATGATAATTCCAGATAAAAACGGAAGTATAAATAGGCTTATAACAGGCATTAGAGCCGGTATAAGGGCAAATATTGCAGCTCCTGCGCCGAATATGGAGCTGTAAATTACTGTTTTTTTAAGTATATTAATATTTAAAGCCATTTTTACCTCTAAAATATTATGTTTCTTGCGTGGCAAATGCCGATTGCAATTGAATCTACAGTGTCATCTAATTTTGTATTTTTATTAAGGGTTATGAATTTTTCTACCATTGTGCGCACCTCGCTTTTATCAGCCCTTCCGTGGCCTGTTAACACCTGTTTTACGGTGAGCGGCGTATATTCAGCTATTTTAATTCCTGATTTTTCAAGTGCTGCAAGGATTACGCCGCGGGCTTCGGCTACAGGAATAATGGTTTTTTGGTTTTTAAAGAAAAATAATTGTTCAATTGCGGCTTCATCCGGCGTATAAATGTTACAAATTTGTAACATGTCTTCATAAAGTTCAACAAGCCTTTTTGGAACAGGGCTTGATTTGTCGGTTTGTATACTCCCTGAATTAATGAGTTCATAGCCGTTTTCATCCGCCTCAATAATGCTGTAGCCCGTTATTCCTATCCCCGGGTCAATTCCTAAAATCCTCATGGGTTCATTATACCACGGTTTTTGCTTTGATAGATGTAAATGATTTTCAAAAGGAAATTTTTGCAAAATAAAATGCGATTTGTAAACAAACCGCATAAGTCAAGAAAGGAATGGTTAGACTATTAACATTTATAATTATTACATAAATTATACTGCTATGCAAATTACTTAATAAATTTTTACGTTTCTACACATAACTGTATAGTATGGGATTTGTTGAGTATCTGTAATCCCCTGTATACGGGTTGCGGAGGGGTAAAATATGTTTTAAAATAAGAATATGGATTGTGTTTTTGATAAAAATTCTTTAATAATTGACGGTAAAAGAACCTTTATAAAAAGCGGTTCTCTTCATTATTTCCACACTTTTGGCAAAAAAGAATGGAAAGACAGGCTCTCTAAAATGAAAGCAGGAGGATACAACACTGTAGACCTCTATTTTTGCTGGAGTTTTCATTCTCCAAAACCTGATTATTATGATTTTTCGGATTATAAGAATATTCGTAAACTGCTTGATATTGCAAGAGAATTGGAGCTTTTTGTAATAGCCCGCCCCGGGCCTTATATTAATGCGGAATTATCCGGAGGAGGCATTCCCTATTGGCTTTTTAAGGATAAAACGGCAGTTATCAGGAACAGAAAAAACGGGGATTATATTTATTCACAATCTTTTATGAATGCTCTAAAAGGCTGGTATGGCGCACTTTTGCCTATTATTAAAGATTTTGAAAACGTGATTTTAATTCAGGTTGAAAATGAGTATTCAACAAACGGCGGAGAGACTGAATATATTGAAGAATTAGCCCAAATGGTGCGTGAATACGGCATAAAAGCACCGGTTTTTCATAACGATGCTTATATAGCAGGGATGTACAGCGATGTTGTTGATTTATACGCATGTGATATTTATCCTTTTATAAATCCTCAAAACTCTTGGAAAGAGAGCACTTTTGCCTTTGATACGCTTGATAATCTTGAGGATATTGTACGCGATTTTAATAATTTTTCTCCGCTTTTTGTTGCCGAATTGCAGGCAGGCTGGTATGATAAGTGGCTCGGGGCAGGGTATGAAAATATCAGGGAAAATCTTGGTTTTAACCATATAAATATAATGACAAAAACCGCAATTGCAAACGGGGTAACGGTTTTTAACCATTACATGGCAGCGGGCGGCACAAATATTCTTGACCTTGCTGCTGATGAAGTTTATACAAGTTACGATTTTGCGGCACCTATAAGTGAATTTGGGGCAATCAGGG
Source organism: uncultured bacterium (assembly GCA_948888345.1). GTDB lineage: Bacteria > Cyanobacteriota > Vampirovibrionia > Gastranaerophilales > Gastranaerophilaceae > MGBC122484. The sequence continues at coordinate 2,669 of CAQTPN010000152.1, forward strand.
ATAATTTTAAAAAGGCAAAAGAGATTAATTATTTTCTGGATGGCTTTAATTTGTGTGAAACAGAGTCTGTTGATGTTGATTTTGAAGTTCCCGAAAATTGCTTTGCAAAGATTCGGCAGGATAATATTAATAATTGCAAATGGAGATTTTTAAGAAATTTAAACCGTCTTGAAACTTTTATAGACGGGGTTTGCATTGATGCTTATGATATGAAAATTTTGCCTTCGGGTTTAAAATTGGGTGCTGTTGAAATTGTAAAATCCGGTTTAGAAATATTTACAAAACTTAATTTTAAAGACACTGAAACAGTATTTTTGATTTCGGATGTTAAAAATGATATTGAAATAAAGGATAAAAATGGGAATATATCCTTAATTTCAGGAGATAAAGACGATTTTTACACCCTTGAATATAAAAATGGCGCAAAAGTTACAAAATTTATCTTTATTTCAAGAAAAATATCAAATGATGCATGGAAACTTGATAACAAACTTATTTTCGGTGCAAGTTTTATATATCCTGACGGTAAGATTTTTGCTAATACATTAAGAAAAATTAAAATTTATGATATTAAAGATGGATTTTGCGAATTTTTATTTGAGCCTGAATTAAATAAAAAGAAAATAAAACTTACGGATTTTGAAGTTTATTTTGCTGCGCCTGAAATTGAGGCAGGATATAACTATTCAGGGTGGAAAGATGTTGTACATAATGATGATTTCACGCTGTGTGATTCTTTTTGTTCCGATGTATATTCTGAATTTGTATGGTATAAGGGGTTGATTTCAAGCGATAATACAGAGATTTCAATTTCTGCAAGGCATATTTTTGCAATTTATATAAACGGAAGAGAATTATTAAACAGAAACAGTTATAAATACGATAATTTGTGTCAGGTGGATGAACATTTGTCCGTTTTAATTCCTGCGGGATTTTTGAATAAGAAAATGAATGAAATTACCGTGCTTGTGCAAAATCTGGGCTTTGATAAGGGCTTTACAAATGATATAGGCACGCCGAGGGGGCTTATATATTTTAAAACGGATAAAAATGAAAAAATCAACTGGAAAATAAGGGGCAGGATAAGTCTTGAAAAGCGGCCCATTGCGGATAATCAAGCTCCGCATATTGCGGTTTTGGAAAAGAAATTTACAATTCCTGATGTTTATTTTTCGGATAAAGTTTTTGCACCGTTTGTTTTAAATATGAATAAAACTCCTTTTAGACGTGCAACGATATTTTTAAATGATATAAAAATCGGGCGTTTTATAAGAAATAATTCTCCGCAGGAAAAATTTTATCTTCCCCCGCATTTTTTAAAACCTGAAAGCGATGGTGAAAATGTGCTTAAAATCGCTGTTTGGGAAAAAAGCCACAGAATAAAATCCGTGTATGATTATAAAAATTATCTTGAAAATATTATTTTAAAGGTTGAAAATTATAAGGTATGGGAAGCTTTAAAATATTAAAGTTTTCAAGGCATAATGCCGATAATACAAGTGTAGTATTTTCCCTTTTTGGTAAATATTTTAAAAGGAGATAAAGTTATGGCTGTATTACCTGATTTTTTAATTAAACGTGTCTATAAAAAAGGGTCTTTGAGAAAGACTGATACAGGAATTGAATTTGATTTGAAGAATGTGCTGGGCCCCGGGGTGATATCCGGGTTAGAAAGTATTCAAATAAACGGGCACACATTTACAAAGGAAGTTATAAGCTTTGTAACGGGCGGAGTTGAACTTCTTGCCACAAAAGTGGATGAATTAAATCCAATACAATTCAGATTAAATCAAGAAGGAACAATGAAGCTTAAAGAAGCTGCAAATTGTCTTAAGGATGGATTAAATCAAATTATTCTGGAAATTATGAATCCGGAAGCAGGAAAATTAAAGATAACATTTGCGGATAACCTTCATTTTTAATTTGTCTGCAGGAAATACAGGGCGCATAATGCCTCTAAATGGTGTTTATAATTTGCTTTTTATTATAAGGCAGCTATGGGGGGTTGCAAAAAATGTGTGTTGATTGTAAAATGTTTTTTGCTTAATTAAAGTTATAATGGTTTAAGGAT
>CAQTPN010000153.1 GCA_948888345.1 uncultured bacterium
ATCCCAGCTCCAGGGGATAATTTCTTCTTTAAAATAATCGCCGAAACTGAAATTCCCAAGCATTTCAAAAAATGTGTGGTGGCGGGGAGTGCGGCCTACATTTTCAATATCAGAATCTTTTCCGCCGGCACGGGCGCATTTCTGGCAGGATGTTGCTCTTGCCGGTTTATAAGGCGGTGTTTCAACTCCCAAAAAATAAGGAATAAACTGCACCATTCCTGCTGTTGTGAGCAATATTGTGGGATTATTCGGCACCAGGGATGAACTTTTTATTCTTGTGTGCTGATGATTTTTTTCAAAAAAACTTAAAAATGCTTCCCTTATTTCATCACAGGTTTTTGGCTTATTACTCATATCTTTTCCTTTAAATTCCGTTAAATTTCTTTAAGTAAATATTATCATAAAAATTTAGCCTGCGTAACTTAATTGTATTAATAATCTATTGATTGTATAATTAATTTTATTATGGAGAAAGAAAAATTTAATATTGATGCGATAGTTGTTGGTGCAGGCCCTGCCGGTATAAGTGCCGCTTTAACCTTAAAAAGAGGAGGTAAAAGCGTTGTTGTTCTTGAACGCTCCACAAAAGCGGGCACTAAAAATATGTTTGGCGGCGCGGTTTATTTAAATTCAATTAAATCAATTCTGCCTGAAACCTTTAACAGGGCACCTTATGAGAGATTTATTACTAATCGCACCTATTCCTTTTTAAATGAATCGGGTTCCGTTGATATAAAAGCCTGTGCTCTTGCTGATAATACAACGGCTACCGTTTTGAGGCCGAAATTTGACTGTTGGATGGTGGAAGAGGCTAAAAAAGAGGGTGTTTATTTTGCGCCGGATACGCTTGTTAAAAAAATAATTTATAAAAACGGTTCTGTAGTTGGAGTAAAAACAGAGCATGAGAAGTTTTTTGCACCTGTTGTGATTTTAGCGGACGGGGTAAACTCGCTTCTGGCTAAAGATATCGGGCTGCGTAAGGAATTTTTCCCGAAAGATATGGTTTTATCAGTTAAAGAAACATATAAGCTTGATAAAAAGATTTTAGAAGAAAGGTTTAACCTTGAGCCTGAAACAAATGAGGGTGCAATGTATGAATTTTTTGGGGGTTTGTCCGGTTTTTATTTAACCGAAAAGAAGAAAAAACACCCGGTTACCCCTTTTGCCATAGGATTTTTGTATACCTTTAAGGATACTATTTCACTGGGGCTTGGAATTTCTTTAGAAGATTTAACCCTGTATAAGATGAAACCCTATGAGGTTTTAGAGAAATTTAAAAATCATCCTGTGGTGAAAAAATTGATTGCAGGAGCTGAACCTTGTGAGTATTCGGCACATATGATACCTGAATTCGGGTATAATCATCTGCCGAAATTATATGCTAACGGGGTTATGATAGCAGGGGATGCCGCAGGGCTTATAAACAGTGCCCATTTTGAAGGGACAAATTTTGCGATTGAAAGCGGCAGATTAGCCGGTGAAACAGCGATTATAGCTTTAAATCTTGGTAAATATAATCATAATATTTTAAAAACTTATGAAGAAAAGTTAAGAAAAAGTTTCGTACTTAAAGATATGCAATCTTATAGAAATGTGGTGGAAACGCTCTATTCAAGGAAAAATTCAATCCTTAAATACTATCCTGATAAGATGGGAGAATTGATGGAGACATTACATGTGGTGGATAATGTTGATAAGAAACGGAAATTTGTTAAATTTTTTAAGAAAGTTTTCTTTGAAAGAAGTATTTTAGAATTATTCAGGGATTTTAAAGCGTTTTTAAAATTATTTTTTGAAATTATGTTTTAATTAAGGCTAAAATCCTTAAATATCGGGAGATTGATTAATTGGATATAGAAAAAAAACTGATAAACGTTAAATATAAAACTGATGAATGCTCTCATCTTATTTTAAATCAAGAGATTTGCAAAGTTTGTGAAGATAAAGTCTGTTTGAATGTTTGTCCTGCAAATGTTTATAAACAGAGCGTTTCGGGCCAAAATTCAAAAAACGATGCTGAAAATGATGGTACAATAGAATGTATAACCGTAGAGTATGAGAATTGTCTTGAGTGCGGAGCCTGCAGAGTGGCCTGTCCGTATGGAGCTATAGACTGGAGATACCCGAAATCCGGCTGCGGTGTAGTATATAAGTTCACATAAAGCTTTTTTAGGAGAATAAAATATGAATGAATATTATTCACGCTGGTATGATAAGGACCCTGTGCTTTCCATGTCTATGCGGACTCTTGCAAATTCTGACGATGCGAGTCAGATTGCGGTTGCTCTTAATTTAATTAAGGTAATTATTGAACATAATATCAATAACAATGAATTTGCAAATATTGAAGATATTGTTGGTGCTGTTGAGGACGGGCTTATTCAAAAAGGTACAAACAGATGGTATGACCTTGATGCTACGGTAAGAACCGCTATCCAGATGCTTGAAAGATGTGATGAGGCTACAAGGCAGAAAGTGGCTCTTGAGATGGCGCAGCTTGTGATTGAAAAAATAGTGCAGGATGTTGATGTTGCTGCAGATTCTGATGAAGATGCGCTTGAAGGAAACGTTTTAGACCTTGATGCAATGGAAGAAGAGCATCAGGAAAATATATAATAAATTAAGCAATGAATGATGTTCAAAGGTTTGAAAATCTTAAAAAGACAATAGAAGACGACCCCACAAATTTTCAGGCGAGACGGGAAATTGCCATGATGTGCCTTGATATGGGGTTTGATACAATGGCACTCAAGCATTTAAATTATCTTGTGCAAACTTTTCCAAATGATGCAAATCTTTATTTTAATATCGGGATTTGCTGGGAAAAGTTGAAACAGTTTAAGTTTGCGCTCAATTCTTATAAAAAAGCTGTTGAATTAAAAGAAGATGAGCCTGATTTTATTTATAACCTTGCGCTGGCTTATGAAAATTCAGGGCAGGATGATGAGGCTTTAATGCAGTTTAAAAGGCTTATTTGTCTTGAGACGGATGATTCCAATTCGTTTTTTTGTATCGGATGCATTTTGGCTAAAAAAGGCGATTTTGAAAATGCCGTAAAATGCTTTAAAAAAGCTATTGAGTATAATTTCGGGGATTATTTTGCACATTTTCATCTTGCAAATATCTATCATAAAACAGGCGAGATTGATAAAGCGGTTGAAGAATATAAAAAAGTAATTCAGCTTTCCGGGGATTATTCATGGGCTTATTTTAACCTCGGACAGATATTTTATGAAAGAGGGGATATTGAAAACGCCGTTATAATGCTGAATTTAACCGTTGAAAAAAACCCTAAAGACAGGGAAGCGTATAAATTATTAGTACAATTGTATATAAAATTGAATGATATTGAAACGGCGCAGTCTGTGCTTGATGAAATGAAGGAAAATTTAGGGGAGAACGGAGATTTTTATTTTCTGTATTCCAAAATTTATGAAATTAAAAAAGATTTAAAAAAATACAGAAAATGCCTTGAGATGGCACTAAATAATGAGAATACCTTAAGCTTTGATAAATTTGCGGTAATGAAAGAATTCAAAGACTGTCCCGTAATTGAAGATGAGCCTGAAAAAGAAGGCGGGCCTGAGGAGGCGGAGGAAGAAAAAGATGAATAGCACTATTAAAGGGCTTAGAGAGCTTTCTTATGCGGATAAATATTTTCTTTCAATGAGCAATTTGTGTATTTCAAACCCTCTTTTCAAGGCAAAACTGTTTGAATATCTTGATTTTGATATTGAAAAAGCATTCAACGCTTCAAAGGATGATATTAAGGGACTTTATGAATTTTGCGAAGGAGAAATAACCGTCCCCAGAGATTTTTTAAAGAAGCGGGATGAAATTAATCCCGATAAGGTTTATGAAGATTTTTTAAGTACTGCTGAGATAGAAAAAATAAAGTATATTACATATAATGATGAAAAATATCCTGCACTTTTAAAAAATATTCCTGATTTTCCTTTGCTGCTTTATTATAAGGGGGATTTTGACGGCATAAATTTTAAGAGAACCACGGCATTTGTCGGTTCAAGAAAAGCTTCATTAAATGCTAAAGAAACACTGGGGTCTATTATTTCAGGATTTCTGGGGTCTGATATTGTAATTGTTTCGGGGCTTGCGGAGGGTATTGATACAAAAAGCCATAAAGCCGCGCTTGAAAACGGTTTAAAGACAATTGGGGTGATAGGTTCAGGGTTTAAATTTATCTATCCTTCGTCTAATAAAAAATTGTATTCTGAAATTGAAAACGGGGGCGGGCTGATATTCAGCGAATATCCTTATGAAACACCCCCTATGGCTTATCAGTTTCCTTTAAGAAACAGAATTGTGGTCGGGATGTCATACGGTACAGTGGTGGCTGAAGCCAGAATGAAATCGGGTGCTATGATAAGCGCGAGGCTTACTTTGGATTTTAACAGAGAATTAATGTGTATTCCGGGGCTTATTTCAAATCCTAATACCGAGGGGATTTATTATCTTTTAAAAAACGGGGCCTCAATGGTTACAAATTCTAATGATATACTTGAGGCATTGAGTTGGGAAATTGAAAACGGAGGCGGTGCGGAGGATAAAACTCTTAATTTGGCAGGGCTTGAAAAAGAAATTTATGAGCTCATTTCAATTGAAGCGCAGGATATGGAGAGCTTGAGTGAAAAATTAAACATCGGGGTGGGTGATTTAATGGCGAACTTGACATCAATGGAACTTAAGGGTTTAATAAAACAAGCCGGAGGGA
>CAQTPN010000154.1 GCA_948888345.1 uncultured bacterium
ATATCCATACTAAATATTTTATTATAAAAGGATGAGTTTGTTAAAATTATTAAGCAAAAAAATAAAAAGATGCCTTTTCACTACCCCTACGCACGGGCAAAAACTGCCCGATTTTAAAAATATTTCTCCCCTAAAAGGCTTTTACAGGTGGGATTATTCTGAAATTGAAGGTTTTGATAATCTTCTTAATCCGACAGGTTCAATTCTTATGGCTGAAGGCCGCGCCTCTGATATTTATGATACAAAAAAAACATTCTTTTTAACTCAAGGTTCTACTACAGGCATTTTAGCCGTTATGAAATCCGTTTTAAATTTTAAAGACAGAGTTTTGGTTGCAAGAAACTGCCACAGGTCTGTATATTCAGGGCTTGTAATCACAGGAGCCGCTGTTGAATGGTTTATGCCCGATACAAAATCTGAAATTTCTCAAAAATGGGGAATTATGGGTCAAATTAACCCCGAAGAATTGAGAGATGTATTTAAATTAAATCAATATAAAGCTTTTATTATGACAAGCCCCACCTATGAAGGGGTAGTTTCAAATATTGAAGAGATTTCAAAAATATGTAAAGAATTCGGGGTTTTATTAATTGTGGATGAAGCCCATGGTGCCCTTTATAATTTTTCAAATTCTCTTCCAAAAACAGCAATTGAACAGGGAGCTGATTTTTCCGTTAATTCTCTTCATAAAAATGCCGGCGCACTTAATCAGTGTGCTCTTTTGCATGTTTCAAAAGACTGCCCCTTTGATTGGAGAGAAATCCAAAATTCCGTAAATTTATTCCACACTTCATCCCCATCATATCCTTTAATAGCAAATATTGAAGCCTGTATAAATTTCTTATCTTCAAAAAAAGGTAAAAAAGCAATTGAGGAATTAATTACAAATATTTCTAAATTTCAAACCACACTTGAAAACGAAGGGTTTGAATTTTTAAAGGGAGAAAATAAAGATATTACAAAAATTCTTTTAAGGCTGAATAATGCGGATTGTTCAAAATTATCAGATATTTTATTTGATGAATACAATATTGAAGATGAGATATCCTCTGAATTTTGCTGTCTTTATTTAACGGGAATAGGTACCAAAAGTTCAAAGCTCAATAAATTAAAATCCGCATTAATTGATGCAAAAAATAAAAAATTTGATAAAATAAGAATAGACGAAGCAATAATTCCTGTGTTTCAACCGTACCCTCTGGTTAAAATGCAGCCGTGGGAAGCTTATAACAGGGATTATATATATGTCCAGAAACAGAATGCTCCGCTGATGCTAAGCTCTGAGATGATTGTTCCTTATCCGCCGGGGATTGGTATATTGTATCCGGGCGAAGCCATCCAGCAAGAGCACCTGAAGTATCTAAAAGAAGACGTAGGGGTAATTAAGCCATGAAAAAAAGAGCAATAGTTATTGTAATTGATTCTATGGGAATCGGCGCAATGAAAGATGCTGAAGAATACGGCGATTCTCTGAAATGTAACACGCTATGCAACCTTGCGCGTGCAAACGGCGGAATATATGTTCCGACGCTTGAGTCGCTTGGCTTGGGAAATATAAGAACAATTACAGGTGTATCAAAAACAAAAACTCCAAAAGGCCAGTATGGCGTTATGAAAATGAAGTCTAAAGGAAAAGATACAACCACGGGACATTGGGAATTAATGGGGCTTGTTCTGGATAAACCTTTTAAAACTTATAAACAATTTCCTGAAGAATTTATAAATAAATTTATAGAAGAAACCGGATGCAAAAATATTCTTGGAAATAAACCCGCTTCAGGTACAAAAATTATAGAAGAATATAATGTTCCTCATACAAAATCTAAATTTCCGATAGTTTACACAAGTGCGGACAGTGTTTTTCAAATTGCTGCAAATATTAATGTAATTAAGCTTGAAACACTCTATAGCTGGTGTGAAACAGCAAGACGGCTTCTGGATGAAGGAAACTACAGAGTATCCCGTGTTATTGCAAGACCTTATAATGTAACAAACGGCATACCGACAAGAATAGGCAAATTCAGGCATGATTATTCAATAAAGCCTCCAAAAGATACTCTATTGAATATTCTTGAGCAAAATGGCCAGACAGTATACGGTATCGGGAAAATTAACGATATTTTTGTGGGTTCAGGCATTTCAAAATTTACACCTACCGGCTCAAACGTTGAAGGGCTTGATATTACCCTTGATGCAATAAGACATGATAATTCTGATTTAATTTTTACAAACCTTGTGGATACTGATATGCTCTATGGCCACAGACGTGATTATAAAGGGTATGCAAGGGCCATTGAAACCATTGATAAATATCTTGTAAATATCATTAATGCAATGAGGGAAGACGATTTATTAATTGTAACGGCAGACCATGGCTGCGACCCGACATATCAAGGCTCTGACCATACAAGGGAAATGGTGCCCGTTATTTTATATCATAAGGGCATAACCCCGGGGAACATAGGAATTCAGGAAAGTTTTACATATGTGACGGAAAGAATTAAAGATTGGCTTTTTCGTCATAAATAATTAAAATATAAAAGTACAAAAACAAAAAGGCTTAAATTTAATGTCCGATTTTAATCCTTTGCAGATGATAACAAGAATTGCAACAAATATTGTCGCAGGGCGTGCAATTCAAAATAATGTTGCAAATAATGCTCAAAGTACTCAAAATTTAAATACAAGCCTTAATAATCTTAATCAAAATCTCCGCTCAAGCGGAAGTGAAAATAATAATGCTCCTCAATTTTTTAAATCCACCCCTTTAACTTTAAGCCTTGCTTCAGAATTAAAATTAACCACAATTGAAGTTGAGAAAAAGGCGGATTATGTTAAGGATTTATTGAATTTACCAAGAGATTTCACAGAGCTTATTAATCAAATTTCAACCGGTACAGCTTCCTCTCCTGTTTTAAATGCAAGGCTTGCAAATATTCAATCCCTTCTTACGGCTGACGGTAAAATTGACCTTTCAAAATTATCGGAATTTTTGGGAGAAAATTCAAAAGATGCAATTCAAAAACTTATGATGACAATTGCAAATATTGCAAAATACGGTGCAAATGATGTTTCAAATCTTAAAGAGTTAATGAGCCTTTTTTCAATGAATTCAAATATCTCAGATACTCAGGCTGTTAAAACTCTTCTTTTATTATATCTGCCGTGGCTTCCTCTGGCGCAGAGGAATGAAAGTAATCTTGATTTTACGATTGATATTTTTGATAAAATTCAAGGTCCTGACCCTGAAAACGAAGAAAGTATTGAATCGGTTAAAATTTTAATCCAAACCGAAAATTTCGGTAATGCTACAGCATCGCTTGAAATGAATTCTATAGGGCAGGTTGATGTTGATGTTGCGGCAGGAAAAGATTTTCCCCATAAAAGAGTAATGGAACTTATAAAAGAAGAATCTTCCGTAAACGGTGTAAAATCAAATGTTTCTTCATCTTTTTCAAAAAAGGCGGAAGATGATATTCAAAAATTATCTTCAAGTAATGTAAAAATCACGTCTTCAGGTGCAATAAGCCCTAAATTAATGCTTATGGCGCAGGCTTTAATAAAAATTATAATTCAGGTTGACTATGAAAAATCTATCATTAATAAAGAAGATGGTGAAGGTGAAAATTAAGCAAAAATGTAATTCATTTAGTGTATTTTTCCCGTAGTTTGTTAAATCCTGCTTATTTTCTGCCGTTTTAAACCGTAAGTATATCAAAATCACCGGAGAAAATTTATGAGATTGCAGGGACACCTGAGTGCAAGCCAGAGAGGCTTAAATCAATCAATCGGCGCAATGCATATGCAGCTTGAATTAATGGGCATATCGCAAGAAAACGTTAACGGTTTTGATAAAGTCGGTTATCAAAGGAAAGATGGCGTCATCTCTTCATTTGCCGAATTTATCGGTATCCATGGCGTATCAAAAGCTGTAGATGATTCTGTAGGGCGTATTGCAAGAACTGACCAGCCTCTGGATTTTGCACTTGGTGAAAAAGGATATTTTCAGCTTTTGAATAATTCGGGTTCTGTTGAACTTTCACGTGACGGCAGATTTAAACTGAGTGAATCGGGAGAATTGCTGGGGCTTGAAAACCAGCAAGTTTTAAGTGCCGGCGGTGTACCTGTAATATTGCCGTTTATGCCTGAAAAATACAGTGATATAAAGGTTGATAACAATGGTAAATTGAGTATTTTTAACCCTGAAACAAGAAAAATGGAATACGTTGCAACTCTTGGTGTAGTATCATCTGAAGGCAATACTGTGCTTGAACCCAATATGAAACAAGGCTGCCTTGAATTTTCAAACGTTTCCATGGCGCAGGAGTTTTTGGAAATGGTGCCGAAAAGAAGGGCATTTGATGCCAACAGACAATTATTTATGCTCCAAAACAGCGCACTTTCACAGGCTATTCAGCAGCTTGGAGGAGGCTAATAAATGACATCAGGATATAACCTGCAAGGCTTAATAAGAAGAAATACCCTAAATGCACTGACCCAGTTTGATAAGTTTGGATACTATTCCGAAAATATTTCAAACTGGTCAACAACAGGATATAAAGCCGTGCGTTTTGAAGAAATACTTGGCGAAAACGGCTATTCTAAAGCAGTAATCAGAACTGACCATAAAGATGGTGCCATCTATGTAACAAAAGCCCCCCTTGATGTTGCAATCAACGGCCCCGGGTTTATTCCCGTTACAT
>CAQTPN010000155.1 GCA_948888345.1 uncultured bacterium
GAGCAGTGATATTAAAAATATAAATAAAGAGATTGATAAATTTAAAAGAAACGGTGAAATTCAAAAGGCTATTGAGTATTGCCAGACTATTCTTCTAAAAGAGCCTAACCGTTTTGATTTGCATGTGCGCCTTGGCGACCTTTATATGGATTGGCATCTTGATGTTTATCAGGCAAAGCAGTATATTGATGAAGCTATAACTCAATATCAAAGGGCTTCCGAGGCTTTGATTGATAATGGTGAAATTTATTATAAAATAGGGTTTGCGTTTTTCCATAAAGGTGAATTGGACAGGGCAACAAATTATTTTAATCTTGCTATTAAAAACGGTGCAAACAGAGCACAGTGTCATTATATGATGGCGCAGTGCCTAAAAAAGAAAGACAGATACACTGATGCTCTTGAAGAGGCCAATAATGCACTTCGTTTTACCTTTTTTAAATCTTCAAGAATTCACTATTTGAAACACAGGCTTCTGAAGATTTTATTCTTTTCTTCCTTTAAAACTAAATTTCAAAGTAATGTAGAATTACTTCTGTCTTATTTATTTCTGCCGTTTGACAGGGAGGCAAAGAAAGAATTTTTCCAGAAATTAAAAATTATTGTTATTTTTCCGGATTTAGTGAGAGCTTTTTACCTTTGCAAATTAAAGGATTTTGATAAAGCTATTGAATATTATGTTAAAATGATTGATAAAATCCCCGGATTTACCCCTTTATATTGTCTTTTGGGGGATATCTACAGAGCAATCGGAAAACATGAAGAGGCCATTATTGAATATAAAATGGCCCGCTGGATTGATTCACTATGTTTTAGTGCATACTCAGGGCTGGTTCAAGCGTATGAAGAAATGGGAGACTATGATAATGCAATTTCAACATATCTGAAATTTATCTCCATCCACCCGAATAATGCCATTTTGCACAGCAATATAGCAAATCTTTATTTTATGAAGGGCGAATACGAAAAGGCTGTATCTCATTATCAAAGTGCTATTACTCTAAATCCTAAACAGGATTGGACAAGTATTGTGGCGCAGACTTTGGGGTATGTCCAGCAGAATGTAATTAAGAATACGGATGCCGCAATTGAGGCTTTTCAAGCAGCTTACCTTTTAACTCCTAAAGAGTTAGATATATATATAAGTTTAGGCTCCGCTTTTTATGATAAGGAAGATTACAAAAATGCCCTTATAATCTATAGAAGAGCGCTTGAACTTGAACCAAACAATGCTAAAATTCACTGTAATTTAGGATATTTATACTGGGGCATGGGCGAATTGTCCGAAGCTATTAAAGAGTATGAACTTTCTATAAAAAATGATGTAGGATATGCAATTGCACATAATAATCTCGGTGTAATTTACCTTGATGATTTAGCACATATTCAAAAAGCATCTGATTGTTTCAGGGCTGCAATTGCTGCAAATCCTAATTATGCTCTTGCGTATTACAACCTTGCAAGGTCCTTGTCAATAAAGGGTGAAAAGGTTGAAGCGGCAAAGTTTTTCCAGATTGCTTACGATGTAAACAGTATCACAAATGAGATTGACCCGATGGAAATTCAAGACAGGCTTAATAATCTTTTTGAATAGTCCTTAAAATATCTGCAAATGAGCAATTGGAATATATAGCCTTGATGGTTAATTTAAAATCGGATTACATAACTGTAAAGTTTTTATTATGTCGATATGGGTTTTTATATTAAAAAGAATAATTCAAAGCCTGCCTATAATTGTTATAGTGTCAATTATAAGTTTCTTTTTGATACGCTTATCACCTGTTGACCCTCTGGCTGAATTGAAACTTAATCCTGCTATTTCAAAAGAAACGCTTGAACATGAAACGCAGAGACTCGGGCTTGATAAGCCTGTTTATGTTCAATATGTTTTGTGGGCGAAAAATTTTATCAAGGGAGATATGGGTACTTCCGTTACGGGTGAGGCTGTATCATCAAAGATTAAGGAGAGGGTTTTGAATACGCTCCTTTTGTCTTTCAGTGTGCTTTTTTGGACCTGGGCAATCGGAATTCCTATAGGAGTTATTGCTGCGCTTCGCTACAGAAGTATATATGACAGGCTTTTAACCATTTTTTCGTCGATAGGTATGGCTATTCCTTCCTTTTTCTTTGCAATATTGCTTTTGATTTTTGCACAGAAAACCGGCTGGTTTCCAATCGGAGGTTTAACTTCGGCTAATTTCTATAACATGAGTATTTTTGAAAAAACCATAGATGTTTTGCACCATCTTTTTCTGCCGACACTTGTTTTGACTACGATATCCCTTGCAGGATTAAGCCGCCAGATGAGAGCAAATCTTCTTGATGTTTTGGATAGCGATTATGTAAAATTTGCCCGCGCCAAGGGTCTTTCTAATTCCAAAGTTATAATAAAACATGCCTTAAGAAATGCGATTAACCCGCTTGTTACAATGCTCGGGTTTGAATTTGCGGGGCTTTTATCCGGTGCAGCCTTAACGGAGTATGTTTTTCAATACCCGGGGCTCGGGCGGCTTATTTTGGAGGCTGTTTTAAAATCTGATATAAACCTTGTAATGGCAAGTCTTATGATAGGTTCTTTTATGTTAATTTTAGGTAATATTATGGCTGATATTCTTCTTAAATTGACTGACCCCAGGGTGAGGGTAGGATAATGAATATTAAAAATCCTGAACTCAGACAATTTTTAAAGGACAAAATCAGCGTTTTTGCGCTTGTTGTCTTGATAATTCTTTATATTGGAATATTTTTTGCTGATTTTTTTGCAGTATATGATAAAAATTATTCTAAACGCTCACTTTCTTATTCTCCGCCTTCCAATGTTTATTTTATAGATGAACTTGGAGAATTTACAAAACCTTATACCTATAATTGGAAAAGGGTTTTTAATAAGGATACTTTAAGCATTGAATATAAACAGGATAGGGAGCATAAATATTATTTAAAATTTTTTGCGCGCGGGTTTGAATATAAATTTTTAGGCCTTTTTAAGTGTACACGTCATTTTGTCGGGGTTGAAGACGGGGGTGAATTATACATTCTCGGGCTTGATATAAACGGAAGAGATAATTTTTCAAGAATTTTATACGGCGGCCGGATATCTCTTACTATAGGATTTCTTGCACTTTTTATATCGTTTCCTATTGGCCTTTTATATGGCGGAATCTCAGGGTATATGGGCGGAGTGCTTGATAATATTATGATGAGGGTAGCTGAGGCTATTATGTCTATTCCCAGTTTTTATCTTTTAATAATACTTGCGGCTATTTTGCCATCCGGCATGACAAGTTCCCAAAGATTTGCACTTATTACGGTTATTCTTGCCTTCATTGGCTGGGCAGGTTTCGCAAGGGTTGTAAGGGGGATGGTGCTTTCTATAAAGACGCAGGATTATGTGAAATCTGCCGTTGCAATTGGGTGTTCAAAATCAAGAATTATTTTAAAACATATTCTGCCGCAGACATCAAGCTATGTAATAATTGCAATGGCACTATCCGTGCCGAGTTTTATTCTTGCTGAATCGGGTTTAAGCTTTCTCGGGCTTGGTATTCAACAGCCGGATGCAAGCTGGGGAAATATGTTAAAGGAAGCACAGGAATTTGCAAACATTATTTACCGCCCATGGCTTTTGACTCCGGGATTTTTAATTTTTGTTGCTGTTTTGTCATATAACTTAATTGGCGATACAATAAGAGATATACTTGACCCTAAAAGCAAGATAAAAACTTGATTTATGCACTTTTGGAGGATATGAATTTTGGATTTAATAAAATTTAATGATTTTAATAATATGTTTAATTTTGAGTTTATTTTACTCCTTAGAATTGGCGCATCAATACTGTTTGCCTTTCTTTTGGGATTAGAGCGCGAGATTACGGGGAAATTTGCCGGTCTTAGAACTCATATTCTGGTAAGTGCGGGGGCGTGCGTTTTTACGCTGTTATCTATTTATGCTTTTAAAATGCAGGTAACGGAAGGATTTGCAGGAGTGAATGACCCTGCAAGGATTGCGGCTCAAATAATCACAGGTATCGGTTTTATCGGCGCAGGTACGGTTATGCGCCATGGTAATAACATTTACGGAATTACTACGGCGGCCACCCTTTGGATGTGCGCTGCAATAGGTATGGCATGCGGAACGGGAATGTTTGGAATGGCTGCTACGGCAACTATTTTTTCTTTAATTGTACTTATTCTTGTTAGAAAGTTTGAGAGAAATTTCTTATCGAGTAAATCTTATGAATCTAAGATGATGGAAATTAAATTAACATCTCCAATTGTGCATCTTGAGGCAATGAATCAGCTCGTGGATAAAAATTTTGATAAAATTCAAAAGATTGAAAGAAAAATCATAAACGATGCAAAAGGAAGCTACATCGTAATAAAAATGCGGATTTTGGCTAATTGCCCCTTAAGTGAAGTGAACGATACTTTTAAAGATAAAGATTTTATTGAAAAACTTGAAATTCAAGAGATTGATGAATAAAATTATTGTTTAGTTTTGTAAAGACTGTACTTAAAATTTTGCTTGTGTTATTGTTTAATTGTAAAGATATATAATGG
>CAQTPN010000156.1 GCA_948888345.1 uncultured bacterium
CTTGTACATTCTGATGATTTAATTGAAATGCTTGTATTATTAAAAATTCCTTTTGCAAAAAAACTTCAAATTGATAAGATTTTAGCATTAATCTACGCCAAATGCGGATATGAAACAGGTACAAAAGATGTTCATAATAAAAGCACAGGGCATCATCACCATTAATAAATTAATCAATAAGCCTTTTATCGCATTTTGCGCTTAAATTATCCTTGTTTTCATTTACATATTGAATAAATAATTCCTTAGCATTTAAATTTAGAGGCACAGCCTTATTATATAATTCTTCATGAATAAAAGGCACCTTTGATTTTCTGAAATATTTTTCAACATTTGCAATTGTGTATTCTTTATCTAAATCAATAGGTTCATAATCTGTTGTTTTTATAAATTTTGATAATTCCTCATAACCTTTCCCCTGATGATACCCTTCAAGAATTGACTTATTATCTGCAATGAGTCCGCTATAGTGTGTCACCGGATTGCGGTCAGGATTTATTTCACTAAATAAAGCATTTTCTACAACAAGTTTTGTAAGCATTTTTCCTGACAGAGTATTTTTATAAATTCCTGCATCTTCAAAAATGATACCATTTAAAACATTCATTACCTGTAAATTATTTGCTCCGCCCTGTAAAGATGTATAAAGACTGCTTCTTATAGCCGTAGCATTAATCGCAAATATCTGGACTTCAGGATTTGTCTTTTGAATTTGAGAAAGAATAGAATCTGTTGCAAAATTTGCAAGATAATTATTTCCGGCCCTTATCCCCTTTATATCTAATACTTTGGCACTTTTATCCATAGGCACAATTTTATACTCTCTTTTTAAATCCTTATCAAAAGCCTTATTGTAAAATTCACCAAATTCGCCCTCCTCTTCACTTTCCGAAAATTCAACAGGATAATAAGAATTGAGCACAACATCAGATTTTAAATCCCCGTTATCATCTATAAAGAATTTTGCATTGACATATTTATTAAAATTCTGATTTAAATTAACAATTTTAACACCGTTAACCTCTTCAACCGTGTCTTTATGCTCATGTGCATTTAAAATTAAATCAATATTTTCCTTCCCCATATTCTTTGCAATATTTTGCGCAAAATCAACCCCTGTATGGCTTGATACAATTACAATCCCTTTAGGATTTTTCTTTTTAAATTTCCTAATCCTTAATTCCGCATCTTCAAGTGTTTCTTTATAATCGTCAACAGTTGTTGCCTTCCCTGATTTTGCAAACTGATTTATAAATTTTAATCCGTCTAAATCCTTCTTGTAATAAGGCATATTAACCGGGCTTATCCCTAAAAGCAAAGCCTTGTGCTTTATATCATCTCTTTTATCATCATCAATCTCTAAAATTTCTTCCTGAACAATCTTTTTCTTATCAATCAAAGATTTTAAAACAGGAGAGAGTTTAAAATCCAGATTTGTCATTAAAATTTTTGCTTTAATTTTACTTAAAACCTTTTTAAACTCTAAAACTCCGCCATCAAGCTCATGGTTGCCCGAAACAAAGAATGTCTTTGTATTCCTTGCAATAGTACATATTTTTTCAACCAGTTTATTAAAAAATAAAATCTGAAAATCATGAGAATTAGCATCAGGATTTGATTTATACCCCCTTGTCCCCCCTGAAATAAACCAATCCCCGATAATTAGAAGTACATTTTGGTTCCCTTTTTTATCCTCCAAAAAAAGTTCATCCCTGTTATCCTCAATACTTCTGTAAAAATTATCCAGCCTCTCAAGATTCCCATGGTTATCGGAAAATGAACTTACGCTTATTGCGGCACCTTTAAAATTAAGATTTGACAGGGGGATTTTCATAGTACACATTATAACGTTTATAAAGAAAAAAATTTGATACTTTTTTATGCTCTTGGTAATATTTAATCATTATGAAGAAGATATTATTTTTATTAACGGGTTTAATTACAGGTGCTCTATTTTTAATGAATGGAGCTGAAGCAGCAAATGCAAATGATTATAAGCTGATTAAAACAACATTTGACTATGCTCCGATAAGAGAAGGGGCAAGCAGAAATGCAAACAGATTTACTCACTTAAAAAGCGGAATTTCTTTGTATTCAAATAAGCAGACAA
Organism: uncultured bacterium; assembly: GCA_948888345.1. GTDB lineage: Bacteria > Cyanobacteriota > Vampirovibrionia > Gastranaerophilales > Gastranaerophilaceae > MGBC122484. The sequence goes on from CAQTPN010000156.1 coordinate 2,111, forward strand.
AAGATTTTTATAAAGTAGATTTAGGCTTAAATAAACCCTACTGGATTGAAAAAATTTATATTAAAGAAAAGGGAGCTGCCCCGGAATACAAAACTTCAAAAGTATCAAAAATTAAATTTTATGAAGATAGAAAAAATTATCTTGTAAAAATTAATACAAAAACAAAAACTCCCTATATGGTTTATCAAAATGACGCTTCAAAGTATGGTTCTTTAAAATTCCAATTATACAATGTTGATATTGATAACAGAGATTTAAAAGTAAAATTTAAAGATGGCGGAAAATTTAACTATTCCGTTAAAAACGCAGCTAACAATTCAGAAATTTTAACGGTTAATTTCAGAAACAATAAACCGATTTTTGGATATGACGTAGAAAATAAAAAAGGGCTTTTTGGCGGTTCTCTTGTTCTAAAAATTAAAAAGCCGCTGGATATCAATAATAAAAAGCCTTTAAACAATATTAAGATTGCGCTGGATGCAGGCCACGGCGGAAAAGAATCCGGAGCGGTTTCAGGCGGTTTTTATGAAAAAGATATAAATTTACAGATTACAAACGAATTGAATGCCGTTTTAAAAGACCGCGGAGCAAAGACAATCCTTACAAGAAAAAAAGATATTGATACGGGCCTTTATAAAAGAGTAGATAAAGCAAGAAACAAAAATGCGGATATTTTTATAAGCATTCACCAGAATTCTCTCCCAAATCCAAAAAACTGGGCTAAAAAGCATGGAAGCGGGGTTTATTATTATAATGAAAACGCAAAAGTACTTGCCCAAAGCGTTCAAAAAAATCTTGTAAGACAAACCGGTTTTAGAGATGACGGTGTATTTAACGCTTCTTTTGCAGTTATCCGCTCATCTGACCCTGTAAGCATTCTGGTAGAGTGCGGATATATTATTCACCCTTATGAAAGAAAAAAATTAACCGACCCTAAATTTCAAAAAATTGTAGCAAAAGCCATAGCAGACGGGGTTGAAGAATATCTTATTAAAACAGGGCTATAAAATATGATACCAAGATATTCAAGAGAAGATATTTCAAAAATATGGGAGCTTAACAGCAAGTTTTCTTATTACCTGAAAGTGGAGCTTGCAGTAGTTGAAGCTTATTACAGGCTTGGGCAGATTCCTGAAACTGCGTATAATCATATTTTAAAAACTGCAGATTTTAATGTAGATAGAATTGATGAAATTGAAAAAATCGTAAACCACGATGTTATTGCATTTTTAACCTGTGTAAATGAATATGTGGGAAAAGATTTTTCAGGATATATCCATAAAGGCCTTACAAGTTCAGATGTTATAGACACAGCCTTTGCTCTTCAAATTAAAGATGCAACCGATATCATATTAAAGGATTTAGATGAAGTTTTAAATACAATTAAAACCCTTGCCTTTAAATATAAAGATACCGTCTGCATAGGACGTTCTCACGGTATAGGAGCAGAGGTTATAACTTTCGGCTTTAAGCTTTTAAACTGGTATGATATGCTTGAAAGGGCAAAAAACCGCATAGAATATACATTAAATGACATTTTAAGAGGACAAATTTCAGGCCCAGTCGGCACCTATTCAAACATAGAACCTGAAATTGAAAAACTCACATGTGAAATTTTAGGCCTGAAACCCGCTAAAATTTCAACCCAGATAATTGCAAGGGATGTCCACAGTGCCTATATTTCAGCCCTTTCAATCTTGGGAAGCGTTATAGAAAATGCCGCAGTTGAAATCCGCCATCTTCAAAGATGGGAAGTTGCAGAAGTTGAAGAAGGATTTAAAAAAGGCCAGAAAGGCTCTTCCGCTATGCCTCATAAGAAAAACCCGATAGCAAGCGAAAATTTATCGGGACTTGCACGTGTTTTAAGGGCAAATAGTGTTGCTGCTATGGAAAATATAACCCTCTGGCATGAAAGAGATATTTCCCATTCAAGCGTTGAAAGGATAATTTTTCCGGATTCCACAATTTTGGCGGATTATATGCTCTCAAGGTTCAACAGCACCATTGAAAATCTTGCAATAAAACCTCAAAATATGATAAATAACATTGGAAAATACGGAGATATAATCTTTTCTCAAAGCTGCCTTTTAAAACTTATTGAAAAAGGTTTAACAAGAGAAGCTGCTTATGAAATTGTTCAAAAAGAAGCTCTTGATGCCTTTAATAATAACGGCAGTTTTAAAGAAAATATGCACCATCATTTTACAGAAGATGAAATCAAAGAATGTTTCAATCATCAAAAATACCTGAAAAATATTGATAAAATTTTTGAAAGATTTAAGTAACCCGAATTAGCATTTGCTGCATTTAAGCTTCTATGCTGCCGGCTTTTTAAAGCGGGCCTTAATGGCATTTTCCGTTTCTTTTGTACCTCTCGGGTCTTTTATCGCTTTGAAGAGCTTTAATTTTGCCTCATAAA
>CAQTPN010000157.1 GCA_948888345.1 uncultured bacterium
TATTATAGATGAAGTTCATATGCTTTCAAATGAGGCATTTAATGCGCTTTTAAAAACTTTTGAAGAACCGCCTGCTAATGTCATTTTTATACTTGCTACAACAGAACCGCATAAAGTTATAGAAACAATTGTTTCACGCTGCCAGAGATTTGATTTAAGACGTATAACAACGGATGATATTACAAAACGCTTAAGAGAAATTTCAGATTTAGAAAATATAAAAATAACAGATGATGCACTCTATACCATTGCAAAAAATGTGTCGGGAGGATTAAGGGATTCACTTGCTTTATTGGACCAGGTAAGTATTCTTGGAGCAAAGGAAGAAATTACAAAAGAGGTTATTGAAAATCTTCTTGGAAAAATGACCTTTGATGTAAGTGTTAATTTTTTGGAAAAAATTTTAGCAAAAGATACCAATGAAGCTATTTCTTATGTTGATGAGATTTATAACAGAGGTTTAGAGCCGAAAAATTTTTGCGAGAATTTTATTGAATTTTTAAGGAATATTATTTTTGCGCTTTCAACTGATGAAGAAAAAGATATATTAAAATTTACCAATTTTAACCGGTGTGATATTGAAAAAATTAAAAAACTAAATCTTGACAGTACGCAGATTTTTAGAATTTTAAATAAAAATATTGAATATTATAAAGAAATAAGATATGCAACAAACCCTTATTTATGGGTTGAATTGATGATTATTAACCTTTGCAGGATTGATGATGTGCAGATTGCACCTCAAACAGCACCAAAAATTCAAACAGTGCCAACGGTTCAGCCTGCGCAGCCGGTTTCTGATGTACAGCCTCAAATACAACCGCAGAGAGTGTCAAAAATGCAGTATACAGAGGAAGTGCAGACTCACAGTGTTGTGAAGGAAACACTGAAAGAAATTAAAATCCCTGATAATGAAATTATAAAAGAGAAACCTAAAAACAGTGAACCTGAACATTTGATGGAATATAAAGAAAATTTATACGAAGAAAAACAGTCTGAAAAAGCTCCTGAGAGTCAGTCTCCAATTCAACATGTACAGGAAAAACCGGCAGAGGCTGTGCTTCCAAAGGTTCCCGGGGTTGATGAAGAATCTCCCGTAAGCTCTGTACAGGATGTTAAAAATCAGCCTGCAGATTCCGCTTTGGGAGGGGAGAGTCCGGCTGTTCTCTGGGCAAAAGTTTTAAGTGTTATAGAGTCTATTCCTGCAAAATTTTTCTATTCAGGGGTGGGCAAGCTTATTAAAATAGATAATAAACGTGTTGTTTTAGGATTTATAAATGAAAATGTTATAAACCAGGCAAAATCTGATTCTAAATTTAAACATCTTGATAAGGCAATAAAAAGTGTTCTCGGGGCGGATTTTAGCTCTGAATTTATACTTATGACCCCTGATATTAAACCTATTGATGTTAAATTTACGGCAAAAATTCAATCTCAAACGCCACAAAGGAGCTATCAAAGCAGAAATGATTCTTCTGTACCCGTTCATAAACAGGCAGCATCTTTCGGCCCGTCAGGAGATGATATAGAAAAAGAAGTGCTTGCGGATATGAATCCGCCTTCAGGGAGGCCTGAAATGCCCGAGGCAGGGGAGGCATCCGAAAAACACGAGGATATTAAGTCCTCAAGTTCATCAACAAATATGCACTACGGCAAGAAAACAAAAGAAATGCTTGAAGCATTTAACGGAAAGGTAATTGAATAATATTTAAATATTAAGCTGATTGTTACACTATGCTTGATGTTAAAATTTGTTTTTTGTATCATAATATTAAGGGTCATTTAAAAGAAAGTTTATTTTAAAATTTATGGCAAAAACTTTTACAGAAACAAAAACTCATGAGGTGACAGTTGACGTTGTAATTTTAACAATTGTTCATAACACCTTAAAAGTTCTTTTGTTAAAAAGAGCAAATGAACCCTTTAGGGGCCGCTGGGCAATTCCCGGCGGATTTGTCAGATTATCTGAAAACCTTGATGATGCGGCACTTCGCGTTTTAAAAGAAAAAACAAACGTTCAAAATATTTATTTAGAGCAGCTTTACACATTCGGCGACCCTCTCCGCTATCCTAATGCAAGGGTTATAACGTGCGCTTATTTTGCACTTCTTCGCGCGGAAGATATTGATGTAAAAATTATGGATGAATCTGTAACCGAAATTGGCTGGCACAGTGTTGAGGAACTGCCTCCTCTGGCCTTTGACCATAAAGAAATTATTGAGTATTCACTTAAAAGAACGCGCGAGCGGCTTGAATTATGTCCTGTAGCCTTCCAGTTGCTGCCGAAAAAATTTACGTTGACTGAATTGCAAAAATCTTATGAATTGATTTTGAAAAAAGATTTAGATAAAAGAAATTTTAGAAAGAAAATGCTTGCAACGAACATGCTTATTGATTTAAATGAATGTTCTAAAACGGGTTCAAAACGTCCTGCGGCATTGTATTCTTTTGATACAATTACTCTTGATTCAAAGAGGGGTCATTTCTTTTCATAAGGAAATTGAGTTTTATATCAGCTTTTTTACCCAATCTAAAAGCGTATTGATTTCATAAGGTTTTGGAAGATAAACGTCTGCGCCGTTTGAAAAAATATTCTTTTTATCCTGAACCGTAGTAGAGAAAATAATTTTCGGACATCCTAAACCTTTTTTGTGAAGATTTTCACAAAGTGTATTTAAGATATTCAGTCCCTGTTTTTGTTCTTTTGTGCCGTAGTCTAAAATTAAAATATCAGGCAGAAAATTAAAATATTCATCTAAAAATTTTTCATAATCTTCACAAGATTTTATATTGTAGCCCTGCATTTCAAGGTTGACATTTAAAAGGCAATTCAGCGAGGGGTCAGGTTCCATAATCATTACCCTGTTTTTTGGTTCAACCTTTGATACTTCTCCGTAAAGCTTTGGTCTGTCTATAATGTAGCAGGAGTTTTCAGAATTTTTGCAAAGTTTTAAAAGATTAAATAAAAGGTTTAAAATTTGCTTTTCGTTATCAAATTTTTGTTCGCCTATATCCGCTATTGCAATTCCAAGCTTCATTAAAGGGATTTTCTTTTCTTCAATTGTTTCCGTTGAATAGAGCATAAAATTATTCTTATAATCAAATTCGGAATAGAATCTTTCTAAAATGCCGTCAAAAGCGAAGGTTAAAAATTTTGCAATTTTTTCAGCCTTTGCATTTTGCGTTATAAGAAGGAATTCTTTAGCCGAGTAATGCCCTGTGGTATCTTCTTTTTGAAGGGTTGAATTTATTATGGCAGCAAGTGTTTGAAGAACTTTTTCATAAGCAATTTCGCCGTAAATTTCCTTATAAAAATTAATCCCTGAAATATTTATAAGCATGACGGATTTATCTTTGCCGCAATTTTTAATCTGTTTTTTTAAAGCTTTAAGGGTTACTTTATTATCAATAAAATTTGTTACGGGATTTATTGAATTTTCAAGATAACGCCTTATGTGGGCATTAATTCTTGCTTGAAATTCTTTTGATTGGATTGATTCATCAAGAAAATCATCTGCTCCCGCTTCAAGTGCGCTTAATTTATCATCCATTGCATCGGATTTTGAAATTGCAATTATGACAGGCCTGTAATTATAGGTTAAAACGCGGATTTTTCTAATAAAATCAGATAGGGCATCATCAATTGTATCTGAAATTATAATCATTTCAGGTTCATTATTTTTAATTGCAAAAATTGCTTCATCAAGTTTTGAAAATATAGAGGCACTGCAATTTAAGGTTTCAATTAATTTTTTATGTTTTATGGATAGCTCTTTTCTTCTGGTTAAAATGAAAATTTCAGGATTATACATTTTGTCCTCCTGATTTTATTTTCTTTGCCATGGTTTCAAAATCAAAAAGCGGAATATAGATTAAAAATTCTGTAAAATCGACATCTTTTGAAGAAATAATTTCAATTCTGCCGTTCATTTTTTCAATTAAATTTTTTGCAATATAAAGCCCGAGGCCGCTTCCTTGTGTGGATGAAGTCAAATAGTTGTCAATTCTGTAGAATTTTTCAAATATTTTATTCTTTTCATTTTCTTCAATAAAAGAGCCGTAATTTTTAATTGAAATAACATTAAAATCGCCCTGCGGTTCAATTTTTATTTCAATATTTTTTTCTTCCTTTGAATATTTGCAGGCATTTTCAAGGATATTTAGGATAACCTGTTCCAGCTTGTCTTTATCTGCTATGGAATTTAAAGTTTTTTCAGATTTAATTTTAAATATTTTATCTTTATAGTTGATTTTTACAATTTCTATGACGTTATTTATCAGTGAAAACAGATTTATTTCTTTCAGGATAATTTCAACTTCATCTTCTGTTTTTGCAACATTTAAAACATTTTCAACAAGATTTATAAGCCTGTCGGATTGTTCTTTTATAATGTTTATAAATTTCTTTTTGGAATTATCATCAAGTGCATCCCAGTTATCAAGAATGGTTTTGGAAAAGCCTTTAATACTTGTTAAAGGGGTTCTTATTTCATGAGATAATGTTGATATAAATTCATCTTTAGCTTTA
>CAQTPN010000158.1 GCA_948888345.1 uncultured bacterium
AAGTATTAATTAATTTTTCATTTGCATCCCTTAACTCTTCAACTATTTCATCTAAAGATTTTATTTCATTTGGATTTATTTCATCCTCATAATATTGAGGCATTGAAATTTGATAATTTTTTTCCTTTAATTCTTCTAATGTATAAGCTTCAACTTTTGCTATATCATAAAACTCTTTTTCATCAAAAGTTTCATTATTCAAGCATTTTTGAACAATTCTTGAAATATTATGTTCAGATATATCTTTATCTTTAATTGTTATAAAATATCTAAGATTATGTTGAGGGGTTTCCAGCTTACTTTTACCCGCGAGAATTAATTTTTGAATACCGGATTTTTCAGAAAAATTAGACTGAATTACTGCTATTAAAGAATTTTCTAATAAATATTTTCTAAATGAAGTTTTGAATTTATCTTGGGCGAATAAAAAATTATTTGCAAAAATGCAAACATAACTGCATTCTTCAATACCTGTTCCAAATAAAACTTGAGTTAAAAACGCATATTCGGAAGGTATTTTATTGCCATAAGAATAAATTCCATTTCTGTGCAGATGCTCTTGAAGTAACGAATCCATTTCTATGGGGTCATTTAACGGCGGATCAAAAATATACGTTGGATGATAGATATTATTATTTAAACCAAAGCTTCTATATAGAAAATTTTCAACAGATAATTTAATTTTTAACTTCACACTATCAGGATTATTTTCAAGTAAATTTAAATACGCTTCAGATATCTTTATTGCATTTCTGTCGATATCAAAACCATAATATCTGTCTGCTTTCAATCCTGCAAGTAATCGTCCAGTTCCTATGCAAGGATCAATATAATTACCGTCTTTGCACATTTTCTTTGCAAATGTCTGCATTACCTTAACGGAAAAATCGTCAGTAGGAATGAGACTGCTTGTCTTTTTGTCATTTTCTACTAATTGTTTTATGGAATTTGCAATATCAAGCTTATTCTCTTTAATTAAATCTAGAAAGAGTTCTAAAAAATGTTTTTCATCTTTATATTGTAAATATAAATCTGTTCTCAGTTCATGGCTAATTTTACTAAGAAGGCTTTCAAAGTGATTTCTATCAAGCTTCAGATCGGTATTCCGGCCAATAGATGACAATAACTCGCTGATTATCTCACAAATTATTGCAATTCGTTCCATACCGTATTTGCCATTATGATATAAAATTTCCGATATTTCATATATTATATCTTGAGCTTTAGTCTTTGCCATATGCTCTCCTTGTTAGTTCACCTGTAAAAGCATGGTGAAGAAGGGATTGGAACATTTGTTCTGCATTTTCAAGTTCTTCGTTCTGTTCTTTTATGTAATTTTCTATTTCAATTACTTTTTGCGCAAATTGCTCCTGTAATTCAATTGGAGGTAATGGAATTCTAACGTTTTTTACATCTGAATCTCTTACTGCCGGGTAATTTGCTCCTTTCATTTTGGGGATTAATTGCTTTATAAACATGTTAGTTTTTGTATATGCATTTAAATATAATGGCGATAGTTTTTCGGGTATGGTGCGTAGTACAGAAAAACCTGTGGATGCAATTTGTCCATTTAAATATTCCGGAACTATAGAAAATCCTTTTAAATATGGTCTAGTCATAGATATGAGAATATCGTTTGTCTGAACAATTTTTCTTGCTCGGCTTGGAATATTATTTATGCTTATTATTTTTGGTGTTTCAATTATTCCTGTATTATTATTTATACTTGCTATATCTATATAATAGAATTCTGTTTCAAAAATTTTTGATGGATCAATTTGCTTGGTATCACTAGTTATTGTACCTATGGGAACATAATCGGCATTGTTATTAATATATGGGGCAAACATTTCTTGGAATAACGCAGGGATTAGGTCTTGAGCATGTTGAATGCATTCTTTGCGTAGGCGAATAACATCATTAATTGTGTCCAAAACTTGTACAATTTCTTGTTGTTCTTCAATTTTAGCTTTATAAATTAAAAGATTCTCAAGAGTATTTCGATTTAGGTGAGGTATGGCTGCGCCAGTAACATTTGAATTTAAAATATTAAAATTATATTTTAGAAAATAATATAGATATCTTTCTAAATAATCATTATCAATAAGTTTAATTTTTGCCATTGTAGATGACAAAACCCCAGGTTTACCAAGAAAGACTTCTCCAGAGTTAGAACCATCCCAAATGATCAAAAGATCTTCTTCATTGCAATGAAATTTTTCATTCAGAGAATGTTTGTCGACATAATATTCCGCATTACCAGTTCTTAAATACTCTGCTGTTAGATATACTAATGAATTTTCAAAAATGTATTCAAAAAGTTCTGGTTTTTTTCCTTTTATAAATGCAATTTTTCCTTTTAATTTTTCAAACATTTCTATCTCCTAACTGTTTTTGTAATTTTTCTAACAGTGTAAGAGATTTTTTTTCGGATTCTATCATTAATTGAACATATTCTTGCGGAGTATGTTCAAATGTTGGTGCTACATATTCTATTTTCTTGTAGCGTGATGGGAGTAAATTATATTCATTTTCTTTTAATTCTTCAATTGATACATTAAAAGATTTTGAACTTTCTTCTTTATTTTCAAATTTTGCAATAATATCAGGAATATTATTTTCTTGGATTTTATTTCTTTTATCATCAAGAGTAAAACCGTCATTTTCCATCTCGTAAAACCAGGTTGATTTTGTCGGTTCACCTTTTGTGAAAATAAGAACAGCTGTTGCAACGCCTGCATAAGGTTTGAAGACACCAGACGGCATAGAAATCACAGCATCAAGCCTATTTTGTTCAATAAGTTTTTCTCTCAGTGTTTTATGGGCTTTTGAATCGGTTGATAAAACCCCTGTTGGAATGATTACTGCGGCGCGGCCGCCAATTTCAAGAATTTTTAGAAATTTTGCCATAAAAAGAAGCTCTGTCTTTTTGGTTTTAACAACACCTGTTAAATGCGGGTCTACATCCGATTCATCTAAACTGCCGGTAAATGGAGGATTTGCAAGAACTATTGAATAGGCGTTTTCCTCTTGTGAATCCTTTGATAATGAATCTGCATGTTTTACATTATAGGGTCTAATGTTATGTAAAATCATATTCATTAAGCCAATGCGATACATTGTAATATCAAATTCTCTGCCATAGAAAACTTTTTGGTCCATATTGTGTCTGGCAGGGTCACTTAATTTGTCACCTAAAATAGGCGATATTTCTGCCATCTCTTTGCTTGTATGGGTTTCTAAAATATATCTGTAAGCTCCGCATAAAAACCCGCCTGTGCCACATGCCGGGTCGCATATTTTATCATTTGGAGTCGGTTTAATTAATTTAACCATCATATTAATAATATGGCGCGGGGTTCTAAATTGCCCGTTAGTTCCTGATGTCGAGAGCTTAGAGAGCATATATTCATAAATATCGCCTTTTCTATCACTGCCATCAGAAAAATCCATTTTATCTAATGTTTGTATGGCTGTATCAAGCAATGATGGCTTTGTAATTAAACAAACAGAATCTTTAAAAGCTGCATTTATTTCGCCCAATAAAGGAAAAACTTTTTCTTTATAAATTTTAAGCAATTTGTTAGAATCTGTTTCTTGTATTAAGTTATGCCATCTTAGATTTTCCCTGCCTTCAAAAAAACCATGTCTTTCTTTTTTAAAATGTTTTGCTTTTCTGTCTTTATGCTGTTCTTGCATATCAAACATTTTAAAAAATATTAAATATGTCATCTGTTCTACAACGGAAACGGGGTTACTTATTCCAGATGACCAAAAAGTATTCCATAATTCATCTATTATTGCTTTAAATTCTTTATCAGTCATTATCCGATTGCTTTCTCTCTTATCATATACCCATCCAATAATTTATACAATTCTTCCAGTTCTTCTTCTGTAAAAATATCTGAAATATCACCTAAGCCTGTAAAGGGCCTGTCATATAAAGAAGTTTCTTTCAGGTAATTATTTGCTTTTAGTTGGCTTTCAACAAGTTTTAAACACTGAATCTGCTTGGTATTCAATGTAGAATGCTTTTGTTGAAAATCATTTATTCTTATTTTTACTTCATCTTCATCAATACCAATAATGCTTCTTATTAATAATGCTATATCGTTTGCCTTATCAGGATAAAGTTTCTCCAGTTGTTTTAATGTAAAATGAGGGTTTTGTTCAAGAATTATTGATACCAAAGACTGGATTTCCATTTCTGAGATACTTTTGCCCCTTTTGATTTTTTGCAAAACAAGATTTTCGGAGGCAATCTTTCTTAAGAATTCTTCCAAGTCATGTTTAAAGCCTTCGCCAAAAGTAGTAAACAAATTAAGTTGTAATTCTTCATTAATTTCAACTTCATCGCTTATATCAATGGTTATAATATCGTCATTAATAATATCTCTTTGGCGATACCGCATAAGAGGACTTAATTCATTTCTTACTTCTTCTATTTCTTTGTAGTTAAATTCTTTTGAAAAATCTGATGATTTAATTTTTT
>CAQTPN010000159.1 GCA_948888345.1 uncultured bacterium
TAAGAATACAAGTTTAATTAATTTGAAGTCTGATTCAAAATGAGTTACAACACTCTGGAAGTAGTTGTATAAAACAACTGCAATAATTGCAACACCAAGACCAAAGGCGGTAGCAATAAGGGCGGATGCTATACCTGTTGCAACTGCTGCGGATTGGTTTCCTTGAACCGCTAAATCCTGGAAGGTATAAAGAATTCTTACAACTGTGCCAAACAATCCTAAAAACGGAGCAACACCGCCGATTGTACCTAAAATGTTTAAGCCTTTTTCAAGTTTTCTTGTGGCAAGAGAAGATGAAATATCATAAGCCCTTGAAAAACCTGACCTTTGTTCCGTATAGATTCTTAAGCCTTCATCTACCATTTCCGAAATAATACCACCAAGTTGAACGGAAATTCTCTGTGCAGCCCCGATATTATTTTTTGCAAGTGCTTTTTGAAGGCTCTGGATAAATTCGCCTATATTTCTTTCATTTTGCTTATAGTAAATAATTTTGTTTATGGCAACCGCTACCACGAGAATTGAACATAAAAATATCGGGGTTAAAACGGGCCAATCCATCTTAATTGATTCAAAAAGTAAATCCATAATTTTATCCTTTATTTTCTATTTTTATCTGTAACTTGCACCGAGTACGTTATAATCAAACGTAAATTCGATATCTATGCTGTTTCCCTTAAATTCGGGAGGAAGCGGCTTAAACGGAGCCGTAAGTTCAATTGCTGCTTTTGCTGCATCATCGTTTGAAACTGAGCCTGAACTTTTTCCTATTCTGATGGATAAAAGTCTGCCGTCTCTCCCTATTTTAAATAGGACTACTACGCGTTTTGAAGCATCTCCCTTTGGAGGATTCCAATTTTGTTTGATTCTTCGCTCTAAATCCCTCATATAAGGACCCCAGTTCGGAGATTTTACTGCATCTATCCCTGGAGGGCCTGAAGGATTTCCGGGTCCCGGATTTCCCATATTACCCGTGCCGTATCCGCCGGTTCCTCTTGCGGGAGCTGAGCTTGAACCTCTTCCTCCGCTTGAACCCGTTCCTGAACCTGTTGAAGGTGACAATTGCGGGGATGGCATATAATTTCCTGACCCTCTGCCTGCTGCCGTGCCTCCGCCGGATGAAGGCGTTCCTGCTGTTGTGCCGCTTCCTGCCATGGGTCTCGGGCCTACAGGTGCATTTGTTTTTGGCACAGCAACGCTAAACGGACTCTTTGGAGCTGTTGCAAGCTTTGGCATTGCAGGCTTTGGCGGTTCCGCAGACGGCTTATAAACGGGCCTTTGTACCGGTGCCTGAGCTTGAGCAGGCTTAGCCGGTGCAGGCTTTGGTTTTTGTACCGGTGCCGGCTGTTGTACAGGTTTTTGTACGGGCTGTTGAATCGGCTTTTGAACCTGTGGCGCAGGTGCCTGCTGTTTTGGCTTTTGAGCGGGAGCCGGTGCAGGCGCAGGTGCCGGAGTTTTAGCTGCAGGAGCAGGACTTGGTGAAGGAGAGGGCTCTGATACCCGTTTATTCGGGTCATGCTTTCCGCCCGCTCTTGAATTTCTGTCTGAACGATATTTTGTATCTTTATTGATGGGTTCAGCTTCATTTGTTACGATGACAAACTCCAGGTCCTTCTTTTTCCAATCAGGTCTGTCGGCCTTTGGAATAATAAGTCCCAAAAATGTCAGCCCTATTATAATAAGCCATATTAAAAACACGCAAAGCGGGTGTAATATTAAAGATATAATTAAGGATTTTGCAAAAGACATCTCGTCCTTTGAATTATCAAAGGCATTCGGGAGGGTTTTAACTCCGCTGCATGCTGATTTATCTAAATCCTCAAAATCAAATTTACTGCTGGTCTGTGTCATATTATTCCGTTAAATTTATGTCTTTGATTATTATTTATTACATATTGTTAATAAATAAAATTCCCCATGTCTACTAATCTTATTAATAATTGTAAACGTTTGGCGCAGAAACAGTTATAGGCTGTGTAAAGTAAACATCTAAGATTACATTTGCAGGGATATTAACATTTTCTCCCTTTTGTCTTGCGGCATTTGCAACGCCGATACCCGCGCCTACTGCTGTTCCGTATACTGCACCTTTTCCGACGGAGCCGCCTGAAAGAGCCCCCATCGCAGTGCCCAGTGCTGCGCCTGAGGCAGCTCCTGCTGCGGTGTTTTTAGCATAATCTTTTGTTGTATCCATTTTTGTACCGCCTTTTAAAATTCCTGAATTGTCTTCGGTTTTAAATACGGCATTTATTGCAATGTTGTACCCTTGAGGAGTTCTAAGGTTATTAAATATAACATGCACCTGTCCGTTTCTGTTTCCAAAACCTGCCTTTTTGCATTTTACAACAGTTCCTGTTAATACACTTCCCTTCTGTGCGATAGTTTTTCCGTTGTATGTGATTGCATTTGGAAGGGTAACGCTCACAGGAGAACCTACGCTCATGGTTTCAGAACTTATGGGGCCGGATAAAATAGCGGGTGCCGTAATACCTGCAGGAACATATACTACCTGTCCTTGAAGAGTTTGCGAATTATTTACTGCACTTTGAGAATAAGAATAGTTTGCGCAGTATGCGGCATTATTTGCTAAAACGATAGCTAAGCCTGCTATAAGTAAGCTGTTTAAGTCTAATTTCATAATTAAATTATCCTCCCTTTATAAATAATATGTTATTTTCCCCGTAAGTAATATATATAAGTATAATACAAATTTTAAAATCTCAACTAATTGTTACAATTAGTTTAATCCTTGAAACATTTCTTCTCTTGGGATTCCGTTTTGCGTACAGTCAAAATCCTCGTTCAGCATAATATAAAGCGGTTCATTTGTCGGAAGGGTTATATGCAGTCCCATTTCATATTTTCCGCTCGGAACGTATTGCAAAACTCCTGCCCCCTTCCAGTACATTCCTTTTCTCGGGTGCACTATTTTATTGTATGAGGCAGGCGGGGTTAAATCCCCCCCTATTTGGGCCGAATTGTTGTATGTAACTGAGGCATCCATTCTTCTTATTGTGCCGTCAGGGTATATGGCTTCTTTAATTTTGATAACCATTGCAGCGTTTATTCCGCGAACAGGCATTTTTAACATTTCTACATATCCCCGAAGTTTTGTATTTTTTGGTAAAATCTTTATTTCATATCCCCAAAAATCGCTTGGCACAACAAAATATACAAAATCTCCCTCATTTAAAGCGGCAGTAGAAATTGTTTTAACGGGATATGCCTGAATCAACACTCCTTTTGAAATTACCGTAGTATTCTCAAAATGCGCTGCGGCAAGCACCTTTTTGCTACACATTAAAAATGTTAAGACCATTAAAAAAAATATAAAAATGTTAATTAAAATTTTCTTCTTCATAATATATATTTTAAGCTATTTTTCATTTTTTGCAAAAAACTCCTATTGTGTTTTATAATTTTTTTATGGAAAAAGACAATAAAGAAAAATCATTTAATATAGATATCTTATTCAGAATTTTAAACATTTTATTCTGTATATTTTTTGTACTTGGGGTGCTTTTATATGTGCATTTGGGGCAGATTATATCCCCCTTTTTGAATCCTGAAGATTTAAAGGAAAATCTTAATAAAGCAACAGGGCTTAATTTAAGTCTGGAAAGGCCTGAAATTACTACAGGCTTTGATTTTTGTCTTAATATTAAATCAGATAAAGTTGAGCTTTTAGAGCCTGTTGATGACAATCTGCTTTTTTCCGTTAAAAATGCAGATGTTAAGATAAAAATCCTTCCTCTGGCATTTAAAAAAATTGAATTTAAAAAATTCCAGTCATCTGATTTAAAATTAAATATAACACGCGATAAGACAGGAAAATTTAATTTTGAAAAATATTTTAAAAATAATTCAAAATTCCCCTTTGTACTTGCCGCTAAAAGCGCACCTGTCCTAATTGATAAGTATTATATCAGTTTTCTTGATGAAATACACTCTAATCATGCAGAAATCACGGGTTTTGACCTTGTTTCAACCGAATTTAATCTAAATTCTTACGCTGATATTAAAACAAACGGTAAAATTAAGCTTTCAAATAAGGTTAAGGCGGTAGTTTCCCCTTATGCTTTTGATATTAAATTGAAATTCCCCTTGAATAAAAACCTTGATTTTAAAGATTACAGACTGAAGATGGTTCTTCATGACTTAGATTTTTCAATGTTCCAGCCTTATGTTTCAGAATTTACAACAAAAGATATAAAATCCTTAAAAGGCAGAGGAAGTCTTGTTGCTACCGTTGATTCAAATAATAAAAATAAAACTTCCGAAAACCCTCTAAGGATGGACCTTTTAATGGAAGATTTTTCCATTGTTATTTTTAGGAATAATCACAATAACCATATCGATATAAAGGATAAAAGTTCTCTTTCGGTTACTTCCCGCTTTAGAAAGGATGAAATTTTAATTGATGAGTTAAATTTCTCAAAACCTGATATAGATATAAAAGCTGGCGGAACT
>CAQTPN010000160.1:0-2093 GCA_948888345.1 uncultured bacterium
AAAGGCGTACATGCGCTTTAAAGCTATAGATGAAAATACTGCTTTAAAAAGAGATTTTAGAAAATATATAAAAGATAATGATGACTGGCTTGAACCCAAAGCTATTTATAAAATATTAGAAAATGAACACAAAAGTAAAGTTTTCAGCAATTGGTACGGTATAGACTCTGACTTATATAATTTTAACTATCAGGCAGAAGAAAAAAGAGCAAGGATAAACCAAATCTTAAAAGAACATTCTGATGAAATTGAATTTTATAAATTCAAGCAGTTTTTAGCGGAAGAACACCTTGCAGAAGGCAGGAAAAAGCTTAATGAAATGGGCCTGAAACTAACAGGCGACTGCGAAATTAATTTCTCAAAAGATGAAATCTGGGCAAATCCTGATGCTTTTAAATACGGTTCTTATATAGGAGAATCCGATTGGGCTGTTGAATGCTTAGACTTTGACAGCATAAAAAATCCGGAAAGTGCAAGCGCAAAGCTTTTAAAACGTAAAGTGCAATTAAATGCCCAAAGGTATGACGGCATCCGTTTTGATGCCGGCTGGGCGTATGTAAATCCTTATATTACCGATATACAAACAGGACGCACCTACCCAAAATATTTAGGCGAAGATGTACTTCAATTTATCGAAAAAGCCGTAAAAGAAATTAAAGGCGAAGATTACGATTTAAAAAATCTGATTTACGAATTTCAGGGCGGTGAAATTTTCAGCGGAACAAAACTTCTTCCCCCCATAGAAAAGCGTGTTAAAGTTCAGGATTCCGTTTATATGAAAGATAACCATAAGGATATCTACGGTTCAAACGATGCCTTTATAAGGCGCGGCTGGGCACCTGATAGTTTTGTCATCGGGGTTGGAAATCATGACTCGCAGCCTTTAAGACAAATTGCAAATGATATACCCGATTTAAAAGGAGAAAAACATAAAACAGAAGCTATTGAGGCTCTTGCAAAAATCTTCAAAGTAAGTCCTGAAAGTTTGAATAACCCGATAGAATTTGTAAAAGCAAAATTTGCCGAACCCATGACGGCTAAAAATAATATGGTATTTTATATGGATGTATTCGGGCGTGAAGAAAATTTCAATATGCATCAATACAATAATATAAAACACCCTGAGAAAAATTTTGCATATAAAATTCCTTCAAACTACAAAGAAGCCTACCATAACGCACTGCAGGAAGGATATGGCTTCAATATAATGGATAGCCTCGAAAAAGCTTTTAAATTAAAGGGACTTGATAAAACACAGCCTGAGTTATACGCCGAAATTATTAAATTCAGAGATATTTTATACGAAAAAGGTCCTTCTGAAGGTGTAAAAAGCGGAATAAAAGGTAATAAATTTACAAAACCGTTGTTGCTTGCAGGTGCTATAATCTGTGCAATTTGCGGTGCAATTTATCTTAAAGGCATTAAAAATAAAAAAGAAAAACCGCAGGAAAATTCTCAAATTCCCACTGTGAATAATGTTTCTGATGCCGCTGCACAGATAAAAACAACATCTGCCATGCAAAATATCAGACCGGCAGACCTGAATATGCAGAATTTTTTAAATTCTGCAGCACAAACGCAAATACAAAAAAGCTAAAATTTTAAGTTATTTCCTGAAATTTTTCAAAAATCTCGCAGGTTATAACACTAAATAAAAAATCTTTTCTTTTTATGCATTTAAAATAAGATGGCTTCATATATTCAATAAGCTCATCAGGTTTAAAAAAATCTCTTTTTGATTTAATTAAATATCTATAAGCATAAGAATTTCCGCTAAAAATTTTTGTCACAAAAAGTATTAAGATATCACTTATTTTCGAGATAAAATTCTTTTCTCCAAAATCAAGATGCAAAAATTTTCCGGACGGGACCAAAACTCTGTTAATTTCATTTAAAGCACATCTTTTATCAGGAATATTTCTAAGCCCGAATCCCATCAAAACATAATCAAAATACGCATCAGGTAAATCTAATTCAACAGCATCCATGGTATAAAATTCAATATCGGGATGCTTTTTTCGGGCAATTTTTAACATCTAATCTGAAAAATCTGCCCCGATAATCTTGCAGGAAGGCTTGCATTTTTTTACAAT
>CAQTPN010000160.1:2103-4468 GCA_948888345.1 uncultured bacterium
AATATAAGCAAGGTCCCCGCTTCCGGTGCAAAGGTCTAATATTTTTGAACCATCTTTAATATCTAAAAGTTCAACAGCTTTATTTTTTATGAAAAAATGAGTAAATAATGAAATTAAATTATTTAGAAAATCATATTTAGGAGCAATTTTATTAAACATGTGTTTAATTTCATCAGTCATAATATTCAAATTATTCTAAAAAAATTAATTCAATGCAATTTCTTTTTTAAATTCATTTAAAAATTCTTCCCTGTAAAGAAAGCCTAAATGTGCTCCGTTACTGATTAATACGGTATTTTTACCTGTATATTCTCTCAATTTTTTCAGCTGGTTTTGATTTGTTAAATAATCATCAATTGTATGATAAATTTTGTAGTTATTATTATTCTTTAAATAATCGGCCACATAATGCAGGCTTGCAGTGTTATTAAAATCATTTATAGATTTTTTCTCATCTTTTACAAGATATTTGTTTGCATAATCATAAAAACTCATATTATTAATCGTTCTGTAAAGAGCAGTTTTGTCAGTATTTTTCTTATTTTCAATCGTAAAAATAATATCAGAAAGTTTTTGCCTTAAAATAAAACTTGTAATTAATTTTCCTTCATAATCTGAAAATGGCAGTGTTTCAATTTTAACATCCCCTTCTCCTGATTGTTTCACAAGGTCTAAAACTTTTGCTGCCGTTATAGCGGTTCTGTGCTTTAAATCCGAAGGGTCTTTATTCCATTCATCATTATTTTTATCAAGTGCCTTAAGGGCATAAACAAGCTCAATCGGGGGATTTATAGATATATATTTTTGAATATTAAGCGTATTTCCGTTTTTAGATTGCAAATCGCCCATAAATAAGGTGGCAAGCGCACCAAAGGATGTTCCCATTAAAACTTTCCTGCCCAGTTTTGTATTATATTTATCTTCTAAATCATTAACAATTTTTTCCGTAGCAAGCTGCAGTTTTTCGACATCATCCTGCGGGAGCCCCGGGGTATAACCTTCCGGCATACTTTTTACAAAATCAAAATGAAAGTGGCTGCCCTGAATTATAACAGAATACCCTGCATCATAAAAAAGCTTCGCAAAAAGCACTGAATGGCTTGACATAATTCCCTCACCTATTGACGGATACAAAATAGCAACGGGCGAAGTTTTATCTTTTTGCATAATGTAGCGGTATTTATATTTTTCCCTATCCGGTGCTAAAGAAATTGAGCCGGTTTTAATTCTTTTTGAAAATGACCTGTTCCAGATTGATAATTCACTCCAGATGGATTCATCCACATTGGGCAGGTCAAAAAGTGCCGTCCTCATTGAATCTACAACCGGACTTTGCGGTTTATAATCTTTTAAGATAATATCCGCTTCAAGTTCAGGCGTACTCTGAATTGCTTCCTGTAAAAGTTTGTCATCCTCAAATGCATTTCCTTTAAGGGTTTCATTTGTTGCAATCTTATCAATATCATCAGCATTTTCGGAATTTTTATTCTCAATGTCTCCGCTGATATTAAGCATTTCTTCTTTTTCCTTTTCGCTAATATCAGCTTTTACGTCTTTAGAAATTTCAGGTTCAATTTGAGCAGGAACAGCAGCACCAAGAAGCCCCTCATTATATGATTTTACAAAAATAGGTTCATCAAGCTCAACGGTTTCAAAAAATTCATCCAGATATTTTGATTCCTTAGCCAGAACATCCTTCCTGTCAAGATTAGAAGTTTTTATATAACTCTCAATACCGTACAATTTCTTTGTAATATCGTAAGGGTCAGCATAAGAGCGTTCTAAAAATATACTTAAAGGCTGCATATACGATGTTCTGTTTATCAAAAGTCCCATTTTCACAAGTGCTGCAATCGGCGCACCAACGTATGTTGTCGGGTCCAGACCCGTTTCAATGGCACGCCCGAGAAGTGCTCTTGGAGTAGTTGCAGAAATTACAGGCAGAACAAGAAAAGGCCCTCTTCTCACTTTACACTTTGAAAGCCCCTGTTCAATATCCTCTTCCATCGGTTCAATCTTAAATAAGCTTTTTGCAGGGTCAAACATTCCGCCAAGACCGATAGTAGAATTCGCCAAAAATCTTAATGTTTCAGCACCAGATGCTTTGAAATCTCTCTGTAAAAGCGTGCTCACGAGTCTTTTTGGGTATTCAATATTTTTATATGCATATTGAATCCTATCCATCCCGTATTTCGGGAGAATTGAAGCCCAGATTACATGGATAGGTCTTAGTGCATATTTATTTAATTTTGAATTAAAATTAAACATTTTCCTGTTAAATTTTTCAAATTTATCAGGTCCGATATATTCGTTTGAATAATCAGGATATTTACATGGTTTCTCTTGAATTTCAGGAGTTTTTACA
>CAQTPN010000161.1 GCA_948888345.1 uncultured bacterium
TGCTCTTCCGATCTATTTTTATGATAAGATGGTTATGGAGTTTTTGGGATATTTTATGAAAATAGATTTAGTATACACCTGGGTAAATGATAAAGACCCCGTTTGGGCAAAAAGGAAGGCAGCATTTGATAATTCGGCCAAAAATTGTAATAAAGATGCAAATGATATTTGCCGTTATTTTAACAATGATGAATTAAAATTTTCCTTAAGGTCTGTTGAGAAAAATATTCCATGGGTAAATAAAATTTTTATAATAACGGATAATCAAGTTCCAAAATGGCTTGATATAACTAATTCTAAGGTAAAAATTGTTGACCACAGGGAAATCATTCCGAATGATAAACTTCCGACCTATAATGCCTGTACGATTGAAAATGCAATGGTAAATATAGAAGAGTTATCAGAGTATTTTATTTATGCTAATGATGATATGTTTTTCTTTCAGCCTGTCGGGCCCGAGTTTTTCTTTCAGGACGGAAAACCCGTCTGCAGGGTGGATAAGCGGATTAATAAATTTAAAAAATATAATCATCTTTACGGTTCTATGATTTTTAATGCCTATAATAAGGTAAAAGAAAGATTTGGCGGGGATTATCCGTATTTTCCGCACCATAATGCAGACCCTTATAAAAAATCAACATTTAAAGAGTGTGTGGAAGAATTCGAAGAAGAATTTAATAACACAATAAATAACCGCTTTAGAGACTTTTCCGATATGCAGAGAATGGTTATTTATTTTTACGCGCTTTATAAAAATGATGCAGTTTTAAAGAATGTGAATTTAAGTCTTTTGGATAAAATTAGAGGCATAGCACCTGATAGTGCCTATTTTGATGCAAGGCCTAATACTTTGAAAAAGATTATGAATTCAAAGGCAAAATTGATGTGTATAAATGATTCAAGAAAAACTACAGATGAATCAAGAAGGAAAATGAAGGAATTTCTTGAAATGAAATTTCCCGAAAAATCAAGTTTTGAAAAGTAAATAAGGCCTTTAAAAAATGTTTGATAATTTAAATGAGAAAATATTTTTAATTTTTAATACATCCTGTTTTGGGGATGTTTTAATCTGCAATTCGCTCATTCAAAATATTAAAAGGCTGTATCCAAAGTCAAGAACGGTTTTTGTTGTGAATAAGCCTTTTTATGAAGCAGCATTGGGGCAGAGCGGTGTGGATGAGGTTTTAATATATGACAAAAAAGGCGAACATAAGGGAATTAGGGGCTTTTTTAAATTTTTAAAGGATTTTAATAATAAATTTAACGGCAGAAAACCTGATGTTTCAATTGTCGCCTACAAGAATACAAGAAATTTTTGGACGAGTATATTTTTGGGGTCAAAAAAAATTGCTAACGGTAAAAAATTTACTCTGGAAACACCATCGCAGACTCAGGTTTTAAATTTACTAAAAAAAATTACCGGTGAAAAATTGATTGACTGCCCTATAAAATTCAGGGCTAAAAATACTGTGCCTGATAACTTAAAAGATATTATAGACACTGATAAAAAATATGTTTCAATCTGCACGACAACAAAAAATCCCCCGAAGGACATGCCGCTTGATGACTGTTTTTCCTTGATTAATGCAATTAATGAGCGAACGGATTATGAGGTTATTTTTACCGGTGCAGGGAATGTTTCAAAATGTTATGCGGATGAATTAAATAAAAGAGGGTGTAAATTTATAAATCTGGTAAATAAAACCTCAATTTTAGAGCTTGCGGACATTTTAAAAATTTCAAAGTGCTTAATAAGCGTAGATACGGGGACTATGCATCTGGGGTATGCGGTTGGCGTTCCTCTTGTTGCCGTGTTTTATGAGGATATTACCCTTGGAAGATGGGCACCGAATCCTGAATTTTATAATTCAATTTTGATTAAGGAAAATCAAAACCCTGAAAATATTTTTAATAAAATGACGGAAATTATAAATTCAAGCGGGGGATGTTAAAAAAATAACTTTCTTTTAACATCAAAAACAGGTATTATAGAATAAAGATATAAAGGAAAATTTATATGAAAAAACTTTTAAGCACTATTATTTTTACATTTTTAATAACGATGGGGGTAAATATGTCTGATGCTAAAAATTTAATTGATTCAAATGCTGAAAGCTATACACAGGTTAGAGCAGCGCACATTCTTGTAGAAAAAGAATCGCAAGCAAAAGGTCTTAAAAACAGAATAGAAAGCGGTGAAGATTTTGCAAAAATGGCAAAACAATTTTCTCTCTGTCCTTCTAAACAAAGAGGGGGAGATTTAGGATATTTTGGCCGCGGCCAGATGGTGCCGGAGTTTGAAACTGCTGCTTTTAATCTTCCTAAGGGAGAAATATCAGAACCTGTACAGACTGATTTCGGCTGGCACATAATCAAGGTTACCGATAAGAAGTAGTATAAAAAACATAATAATTCATCCTTTTATTAAATTTTTAGGGGTGTTTATTGTTTAAGTGTTTTGGGTATCGGTGTGCTTTACGGTGCACCGATATATTTTTGATGCAAAAATCATACCATAAGCTTTAATAAGCGTTTTGCCATTTCACGCATTTTTGCTCTGGATTTTTGTATCCTCACAAGTCGTCGTCTCATATTTTATTGTCCGTTAATACTGTTAGCTATCTTATGATTTTAAATACGGCACATTTTTATAAAATCTTTATGAAAAATCTGTCAACCTTTACAAAACTTAAACATCTATAATTTGAGATGTGTGATAAAAAGGCTCTTTCATATCAGGTTTTTCATTTTGGAGAGCTTTTACAAGTATATTTCTCATTGTAAAACCGTTAAGCCTTTCTGCTTCAATATTCAAATTTGAATACTGGTTCAGTTGGCTGCAGATAACTGCATCCTCCGATGTGACAGAGATTGTTCTGTCGTCAATAGGGACACTGTTTTCATCAAGAAGTTTTTCCCATTTGCCGTCTTTATATATTTCAATTTGGCGCACTATATCTTCATTATTTTTCGGATATTTTTTTCTTGTAACTCTTAAATTGTCGGAATATTCAAGAAAGGATGGGCTTGCAAGCCCTCTATCCTGGTCTTTGAATGATATTTCAAGGATTTCTTTTAATTTTGATATTGAAATATCGGCCTTGTATAAATTTGCATCAACATTTATTGAATCGCAAATATTATATTGATTTACAGGATTTCCTTTTGAGGGGAGTTTTTCTCTTAGGAATTGATTTCTTGAAAGTGCGATATCTGTGCCTGCAAAATCTCTGTAACTGTTTGCAATAAATGTTCCAAAGGTGGTCGGGGCTGAGAAATCTTTATCGTAATGCCTGAATTCAAGCGTATATGGTGATTCTTCAACAATTGTTTCTGAATATTTTGAATTGGCTGCATCGTATAAAATTTTCTTATAAGCGGGATTTATGGGGTAAGGATTATTTATATCAGAATTATCTATAATGCTTTTATGATTTTTTAACGGTGAATAATCATATCCGCTTTTTCTTAGTTTTATTTCATTAAACTCAAAACCATCCTCCCTGCTTTTAATTTGATAGGCACCTTTTCCCTGTGCAGGCGGGTATAGAATCCTTGTTTTGCCCATTTTATAATCATTAATGCTGTGCGGGTGGCCGCCGATTACAAGTTCTATATTTTGTATTTTGAGAGTTTTTTCAGCGTAATCTAAAAGTTTGTTTAAATCCTTAACTTTATTGTGTATAAGTAAAATTACTTTATCTGCATTAATATTGTCTTTTGTATAGATTTCTTTAACAAAATCAAGTGCTTTTATTTCTTCTTCAATTGAAACCCTGTTATCTGTGGTAATTCCTGTCACAAAGACTTTAGAATTTTTGCCGTCCGTTATATCATTTAAAACTACATAAGGTTTAATGCAATTAAGCTTTTCAAAAGGTTTTCCTTCTTTTTTAAAATCCTTAATGCTTCTGCAATATGAAGCACTTACGATATTTATTCCGCTATCTGACATTTTTTGAAGTGTATTTTTGACTTCATCTTTTTGGCCCAAAAGAGCACCCGTATTAAAAAGCGGGTCAATATCATAATTTCCGAGGTTAAAAACACAAGTTATTTTGGGATTTCTTTTCTGAAATTTTGAATAAACATCCCCGACACTCTTTAAAGAATAGGTATCGCCTGAAAAATCTCCGCAATCAAGCAGGAAAACAGGCTCATTGTTCCGGTTTTCTTTGCATCTGTTTTCAATTTCAGACAGTGTGGATGCTGTCATTGGAAGCCTTGAATGGGAGTCTGTTACAGCATAATAAGTCCCAAGGAAGCTTAAAGTATCCGGTAATTGAAAATTTTGAGCTGCATTTTGGTTTAAATATTGCTTTGGCCGGATTTTTAGAGAATTTGTGCTATATTTTTCAGCATAGCCTGAAATATTATGATTAGCAGTATAATCCACTCCCCTTAAGGGAAAAATATTCATTTTTTACCTCGCTTAACAACACAATTTTATGCTTATTTATAAACCCTC
>CAQTPN010000162.1 GCA_948888345.1 uncultured bacterium
GTTTGTAAATAATGTGTTATTCAGTTTTCAATGTTCAAGCTAAATTTTGCTCTTGAATAGTCCAGCATAAAACTGCTTTAATTAATTCCCGAACCATTCCTTACTAAATCTTTAGTGCTTTTGAAGTCGCACCGTACTTAGTATCTTAGCATCTCAATTTTTATTGTCAAGCGATTTTTTAAAAAATCTTTTTTTTAAATTTTTTAATAAGTTTTGTATAAGCCAAGAAGATTTAAAATCTTCTAATCACTTAACTTCCTGCTTCTTTGCGAATCTGTAAACTGAGAATGTACTTCGTTGCTCTTGGCGTTTCAAACTTTCGTTATCTTCGCCTCTTTGATGTTAACACTTCAAACTTTAATGTCAAGAGTTTTTTTTAATTTATTTTTTTTCTCTTTTTATTAAGTTTTGAATGTTCGACATCCGCATCTACTAATTTAAAACAAATAAAAAAAATTTCAAGCGTTTTTTATCATGTTTGTTAAGAAACTGTTACAAAATTTACCCTGCAAGGCCGGTTTAATTGGCCTCAATTACACCATGGTCAATAGTTTTAAGGTTTTCTATGATTATGTGTTTTTCTTTCAATTTTTCTTTTAAATCATCTTCAAGCCATGATTTTTGTACAAAAAATGAAGGACCCGAACCCGACATTTGAAAACCAAGGCCATGTAAATATTGTAATTCTTCATAATAAGGAAGAAGAGCAGCTTCTAAATCATTTGCAAAAGCAGATTTTTCTTCCGTTTCATCAAATCTTTGGTATGCTTCGCGCGCTGAAATCTTCAAATCTTTAGGCTTAACAATAGTAATTGGCATAGGTTCAAATTCAAGTTTTTCTAATATTTCCCCTCTGCCTTTGCACAATTTTCTGCCGCCTTCAAAACAGAAATTTAAATCGGAGCCGAGTTTTTCTAAAAGCATGCTAATTTTTTCCCCGGAAAGAGGCATGTTAAATATTTTATTTAACCCGTAAATTACTCCTGAAGCATTGGTAGAACCTCCTGCAAGACCGGCACAGACAGGAATGTTTTTTTCTATATATATATTCACTTCGTCTGTTTTTAAAGAAACATCTAAAGGACATGCTGCAAAAAATAGGTATGCGGCTTTATATGCAATATTATTTTTATCATGCGGAATTTCAAATGAATTTGATGAAATATTAATAACAGGCTCTTTTTTGTCATGCTTTGTCTGTTTGCTTTTTGTTTCAATATATATATAGTCAAAAAGATTAACAGCTGCCATAACGCTTTCAATCGGATGAAACCCATCAGGTCGTTTCTTTTCAACCTTAAGAGTTAAATTAATTTTAGCCGGAGTTTTAATTTTTATTTTTTCCATGCCTTCTATCCTTGTTTTTAATTTATTAATGCTTTTTAGGGTTGAAAACTTGTTCAATGTCGGTTATACTGATAGTAACAGTACCTGTTGAGTCGAGTAATCCCTCATTCGAGGAAACCTCACTGATTCCGGGTACTGTTTTCATAATTTTTATTTTATGCCCGGCATAAGCATAAAGCATGCCGTCTGTCTTTGGTATATCAATACTTATCTCAACCCCGTAAAACTCATTATTATATATAAGGGCATTGTAATATATCTCCTGCCCTTTTACTCTGCCGTTATGTCTGTTATCAACATCTTTTGTATAACAATATAAGGAATGTTCAACCAATTCCCGCAGTTTAGAATAAGAGTTTCTTCTGACATCTTTTCTTCCGGCATCTTTAAGTGAACGATTAATGCTTGATTTACTGAACTGCGCAATTCTTCCGTTTGATTTAATGCAAACTTCTCCTGGTAATCCAAGATTTTCAAATATCCAATCTTTTAATTCATTCACTTTCTTAAAATCAGGCACAGAAGCATCAATATTTACGGGAATAATTTTCTGCCCTTTAGCATGTCCCTTATCTTGAGCGGCTTCAAGTGCCTTTGATAGTTCACAAAATTCTTTTATGGAAAGTTTTTCTCCTCTTGTTTGATTATCTATACCGCATTTTTTAAGAGCATGCTCAACATTTAAAAATCCTCCGTTTTGGAGAGAATTTTTTATATTCTTTCTTCTTTGTAAAAATCCGGCTTTTATTGTGCGTTTTAAATAAGGTGTAATTTCGCATCCCGGTTTATCATTGATTTTTATCCTTACAATAGCACTGTCTACCTTTGGCGAAGGGTAAAAACATCTTTTAGAAACATTTTTTATAATACTGCAATCAGCCCAAAATTGAGACAGGATAGAAAGCATGCCATACTCTTTATTTTGAGATTTTTCATCTGCAACAATTCTTCTTGCAACCTCATACTGCACCATTAATATAATTTCTTCAATAACGGAGCGGTTTTCATTGTTAATTTCATCAATCTCACCAAGTAGGTGGGCAATAATGGGAGATGTTATATAATATGGAATATTTGCAACGACTTTTATTTTTTTTCCCTGTTCAAACTCTTCCTTAAAAATATCCTTCAATCTCGTTTTTAAAATATCATTATGAATAAGCGTAAAATTTTCATAACATCCCAAATTTTTCTCTAAAAGTTTTACAGCCTCTTCATCAAGTTCAACTGCAACAACTTTTGCTGCGGAATTTACAAGTTTTTCTGTTACAAATCCCGCCCCCGGACCGATTTCTAAAACAACATCATCTTTTTCAACATTGGATACAATTGTTTTTATAATCTCGGGTTCAATTAAAAAATTCTGCCCTAAGCGTTTTTTTGTTCTGAATTTTTTTGCCCTTTGAATATAAAAGCCTTTTGTGAGCTCTTTTGAGATAATATCTTCCATATAAATAATTATAGCAAAAATATTTCTTAACATGCTTTATAAGAAAGGTGAGATGAAAAATAAAATTCCCCTTTTGGGAGTTATTCTTCATGGCAAATGTTTAAAGTGAAGTTTATGGTAATATAAGTTCTATGCAAAACATTTTAAATAAAGAACAAGATGAAATTTTAAAAATATTAAATCTGCCTACTACCCGTGCAGAGATTACATCATATTATATGCAAAATTGCAAAAAGGGAACTTTAAAAACAGGCCTTGAATATGAAAGAATTTCCCTTGACTCGAGAAGTTTTGAAACAGCAAAATATGAATATTTATCAGAGATTATTAAAAATTTCGCGCTTATGAACGAATGGGAATTAATGATTGATTCTGATATTGTAATCGGTGCAAAGGACGGATTTAATTCCATTTCTCTTGAACCCGGCGGGCAATTTGAAATAAGCTTAGAACCGAAAAATAATCTTTATGATATTTTAGAAAATCTTGAAGCTTATATAAGGCAAATTGATAAACTTGGAGAATATTATAATATTTCATTCCTTGCCGCAGGAATAAACCCTAAAAATACATACCCCGATATTGATATTGTAAAAAAACAGCGGTATGAAATAATGGCAGAATATCTTCCGAAAATAGGAAAACTTGCCCCTGTGATGATGAGAGAAACCGCAGGAGTGCAGGCCAATTTTGACTACACTTCAGAAGAAGACGCTATCTTAAAATTAAAAACCGCAGCTTACATGAGCCCCTTTATAACAGGATTTTATGCAAACAGTGTAATTCGGGATAATGAAATTTCTGATTATAAAAGCTTTAGAGCCCTTGCATGGAAATACACAGGTTTTGACAGATGCAATCTTTTTTATAAGAATCTAATAAATTCAAAAATGGGACAAGGATTTGAAGATTATATCGATGCAATCCTTGATGTACCCATGCTCTATATTGTAAGAAACAAAAGAATGATTGAGCTGAACGGCTCCATAACATTTAGAGAATTTATGCAGAAAGGATATATGGAATACTGCGCTTCTTTAAATGATTATATTTTGCATTCATCTTTAACATTCCCAGATGTGCGCCTTAAAAATTGTTTAGAAATAAGAAACCATGACAGCCAGAATATTATGGGAGCAATTTCAGTCTGCGCCTTATATAAAGGTATTTTATACTCTAAAGATGCAATGTATGAAGTTATGGAATTCTTAAAACCGCTGAATTATGATGACCTTGAAACATTTGGTCTAAACAGTGCAAAATTCGGGGTTGATTATATGGCAGATAAATTAAAAATGACAGCCTCTGATGCAGCAAGAAAATTATTTGAAATTTCAAGAAGATATCTTCCTGACAGCGAAAAAGACTTTCTTGATAACCCAATCTGGCTTTTAAAAAACAGAAAATGCACAGCCGATGTTATATTAGAGCATGGTATAAAAGATGCCGATTCTCTTTGCAGATATTTAAAGAATAATTAATATTTATTTAAAAAATTTTAAGAAATTGTAAAAATAAGGCATGGGGCATGGATATTTGATAAAATTTTTAATTAGGATAAAAATTTTATGACAAATATTCTTACAATTTCAAAAAATATTAATCTTCTGAATGAAATTTCAGCTTCTTTTGATGAATATAAAATTCAGCACAGTATTTTTCT
>CAQTPN010000163.1 GCA_948888345.1 uncultured bacterium
CTGCGACCCCTACCACCCCAAGGTAGTGCGCTACCAAGCTGCGCTACGTCCCGATATCTATATTAAATTATTTTCTTACCACCCGTTTTTACCATGTGCTGCCCGCCTTGCATCACAAAAGTGATTATACATAAAAATAATAAAAAAGTAAAATATAAAATTTGTTCTGTAATTATTTTCCTTCCAACAAAAATTTAAAGGAAGAATCCATGGCCTGTATTGTTTATTTGTGCTTAAATAAGGATGGAGAAAAAATTTATGACAAAAACAATTTTAACGGGCGACAGGCCAACAGGAAAACTGCATCTGGGACATTATGCAGGTTCACTCAAAAGGCGTGTGGAATTACAAAATTCAGGCGAATATAAAAATATTTTTATCATGATAGCGGATGCACAGGCACTTACGGATAATTTTGATAACCCTGAAAAAGTCCGTCAAAATATATTAGAGGTTGCGCTTGATTATCTTTCAGTAGGTTTAGACCCTGAAATTTCAACAATGTTCATCCAATCCCAAATTGTTGAACTCACGGAATTAACTTTTTATTATATGAATCTTGTAACCCTTGCAAGGCTTCAATTAAATCCCACAGTTAAATCTGAAATTCAAATGAGGGATTTTAAATCAAGCATTCCCGTAGGCTTTTTGTGCTATCCTATAAGCCAGGCAGCTGATATTACGGCATTTAGAGCAGATATCGTTCCCGTTGGAGAAGACCAGTGCCCTATGATAGAGCAGACAAGAGAAATTGTAAGAAAATTTAACAATATCTATGGTGAAGACATACTTGTAGAACCAAAAGTATTACTTCCTGATAATGCCGTTTGCATGAGGCTTCCAGGGATTGACGGCAAAGCCAAAATGAGCAAATCTTTAGGAAATTGCATCTACCTTTCAGATACAAAAGAAGATGTTCAAAAGAAAATTATGAGCATGTACACAGACCCTGAGCACCTTAAAGTTTCAGACCCCGGCCACATAGAAGGAAACACTGTTTTTACCTACCTTGATGCATTTTCAAAACCGGAACACTTTGCAAAATATTTACCTGAATACGCCTCCCTTGATGAATTAAAGGCACACTATACAAGAGGCGGCCTCGGAGATGTTAAAGTTAAGAGATTTTTAAACAGCATTATAGAAGAGGTACTTGAACCTATAAGGGAAAGAAGAAAAGCCTATGAACAAAATATTGATGCGGTTTATGATATCTTGGAAGAAGGAACAAAAAAAGCTAAAGCCGTTGCGGCAGAAACACTGACAAAAGCAAAAGAGGCCATGAAACTGAATTACTTTGATAATAAAGAGATAATGACGGCAGCTTATCGCAAATAAAATTATCATAATAAAAAGAGGGTTTTTAATAAGACCCTCTTTTTATTTTATAAACTGTTTTAAGATTTCTATAATCTCATCCGTGCTTTTGCCATTTAAATATTGAGAGCAGATGTAATTTACCCCTTCATTACCCCACCCTGTTTTATAAAATTCTTTCTCAAAACGCGGCATAATAAAACCCGTATCAACACAGAATCCCCTTACCCAGCCGTCTTTTTTATCATCAAAAAACGCCAAGCCTCTGTCTTTAGCCCAGCTTCTGAAATTCAATCCGCCGGAAGATAATTCGGGAGGTGTTTTTTTACTCACATCCTCAACAATTGCCCATCCGCCTTTATATTTTGCAAATTGATTTCCAAAGCCTTTAGCCGAAACTACAGGCTCAAAAACAGGGTTTGCAAGATAAAGTCCCGGAACATCAATAACCCCTGCAAAATTTGCCTCCCTTAAAATTCCAATACCGCCGTAAAATCCTTGAGGTGCAAAGCTTACTCCGCTTTGAGATTTATCCGAATTTGCAAGATAATTTTTAAATATAACGGTTTTATTATCCGCATCTGCACCGCTAAGGGCTTTTACCCTGAAAGTTGCAGCCTCAAGACCGGAGTCCAGTGCTTCAAATATAAATCTTTCATTTCCAATTTCAGCCTCAATCTTTGCCCCTTCGGGTATGCTTGAAAATTTCGAAAGAAGCGAAACATTATCAAGAGCAGAAAATAATTCCTCCTTTTTAATTCCTTTAAATAAATCAGGCATTTTATCTTCGATATAAGCACGGCCATATTGGAGCTTTGTATTATAACTTGCTGCTGCAAATTTTATGGGAAAGTCATAAAATTTTCCCGCACCATATTTTTCAAGAATGGGGCCGTTTTCCAAAGTCAAATTTTTTGAATTTACAAGCGTCTGCATTATATCGTCTGCCCGCTCAAGCTGTTTTGGAGGACGGAGTTTAATTCTGTCTGTTTTTGTTTTTTCCCCGAATAAAGAAATATCAGGGCGGGCGAAAAATTGCTGGCCATAATATTTTTCACATACAAAAGAAGAGTTAATCTCTCTGCGGTTTAATCTTTTTAATATACGGTAAACATCCGCGCATCTTTTATCTTGAAAAAGTTTTTCAGGGTATACAGGTTTTTCCAAATTTTCAAAAAGAGTATCGGCAAAAGCTGTGTATTGTTTATTTGAAAGCCCGTGCCCTTTTGCATCCTGCCTTAAAAATAAGGCCAGAATATTCTTATTCTCCTCAAATTGTCTTATCTGCCCCATAGTCTTATATTCTTGATAAAAAGCATCACTTTTCTCTTCAAGAAGAACGGTCATTGTATCAAAAAGCTTTTTTTGCACATTAAAAAGGCGTTTTCTTAAAACTTCAATAAGTCCATTTTGTTTTTTAACAGGAGGAGATGAAGCTTTCGCGCCCTTGTATGAAGAATTTGAATAAAAGGATGAAGCATTATTTATTTTAAATTGTACAGATTTTACTGGCAGCTGCATACGAATATTTTCGGCTGCAATATCAAGCGTTTTTTCAAGTGCTTTCATATCCAAATCTTTAATTTCAACAGGTGCACAAAGTTTTTTCACCTGCTCTGCCGTGCCTTTGGATAGACTTAAGCATTTATTTTTTATTATTGCTGATGTTATTTTATCTATTGCCATCTGAAAAAAACGTTAAATTAAGGGTACACATAACTTAAAACCCGTAAAATTAAAAATTTGTTTAAAAAATCATTTACCCAAAGAAAGCCTTGCAATTTCATTCGGGTGAAAGCTTGCCCTGATTGAATTTATCTTCTCTAAAATATTCTTTGGAAGATGCTTTTTCTGTTCTTGAAGTGCAAAATAAAACGCCTTTGAAAGACCGTTTGAAAAACAGGTATGCCTTTTTAAAATAAGCTTCCCATCTTCATTATCAATAAAAAATATTCTGCACAAATACCCTGAATGTTCATCCCTGATTTCATCAATATTGCTGTCATTGTGGATATAAGGAACATCAATCCAGTCTATATCTTCAAATTTTATTAAAAGAAAAACTATGTTATTTTTTGTATAAATTTGAAAGAAGGGATTAGAGTTTTTAATACAATTAATCAAATTTACATCGGGAGATTTTCTAAATATAAAAATATCTGCACGATTTTTATTGAAATTCATAATTGAAATTTCATTTTTTATGCAAAATTCACTGTATTTTTCCCCTGTCTTGTAATTTTTCATCTGCCCGATATTATAATAATGGTCCCTATAACCATTATGATTGAGGCAATTAATTTTTTCAACAGGTGTTTTTCATTAAATAATTTCCACCCTAAAAATACATTCAAAACACTTGATAATTGAAACATGGAAAGTGCTGCAGCAACAGAAATTTTTTCAAAGACAAAATTTGTTGAAAACTGCATTAAAAAACAAGCGCAGAAAGGGGCATAAACGGAAAAATTTCATGCCGGAAAGATAATTTATTAAAAGCCTTCACATGATTCAGCTTTAAAAGAACAAAAGAAAATATAAAACCGAAAATTACCCATAATAAAAATGAGCAAGTTATATCCGTCAAAATTATTACTTTCTTTATAAAGACAGCCTCAATTGCACTAAATATAAGGGCTAAAAACCTGTATAAAATATCTTTCCTTTTAAATAAGGCAAAATGAAAACCCCCTTCTGTCGTATCAAAAATAAAATAACTCCCGAAAAGTATTAGAAATATCCCAAAAATAGCCGAAATATTCGGAATTTCACCGATTAAAACCACACCGAAAATAAGTCCTGCAATTGCTTTATAAGAATTTACAGGCCCGAGAATTGATAACTCGCCGCACTTTAGTGCAGCTATTAAAAAAGCATTCCCGACCGCCCCGAAAAATCCGCCGATAAATGCCCAAGATATCACTTCAAGCGATATTTCAGGGTAAAAAACAAAAAATAAAGGTAAACAAAACAAGCTTAATATAAAATATGTTTTAAAATTAGTATTCAGGGCGGAATAAATCCCCGATATCTCCTTTTGAAAAACATTTAGAAAAGAATTTGAAGTTATTCTCAAAATTATTGCAAAAACTATCAATAACATAAAATAATTATAGCAAAATTAAACATT
>CAQTPN010000164.1 GCA_948888345.1 uncultured bacterium
CCAAAAAAGTACTATACTACATGGCTATTCTTATCAGAATTAATATTAGACCTATCTAAAAGCCTCTTGCATTGAAGTTCAATATCATATCCCAAGATTGACCCCAGAATAAAATCTTCAAAAGGGGAAAATTCGCACATAGGTTTATTTAAAAATTTTTCAATAACATTAATACACTCTTTTTTACCAAAGAATAAATTAACCTTATCCATAGACAGATTTTGAACAAAATAGCCGACTTTTTCTTTTTGAAGCTTCAATAAAACTTTATCTAAAAGCGGCCTTTCAAAAGTTACAAGCGCAACAGGCTTAGTGCCCTTTAAAACCTCATAAAGGTACGTATTAAAAACTCTCAACATCCTCTTTTCACCTTCCTTAATCAGGAAAGATGTTTTTTAATGTTTTTTGTTCCTGAATAAAATTCTTAAACCTGCTTTAAAATAATTTTTAAACTCGGCAAAACTTCTTATCCCAAAGAGCATCATTAAAATATAAGGCAAGCGCAGATAATACTCCTTCACAGCTGTTTTATGAAGTTCAAAAACTCTTTCTTTTGTAAGATGATGAGTATTTACACTCGGATAAAAATAAGGCATATCATAATTTAAACTGCCAAGGTTGTGTTCTTTTACATAATCATAAAATTTTGAACCGCAAAGTGCCGTAGCTGTATAATAGCTTACAAAATGAGTATTCAATTTTTTAGAAAATTCAATGGTTTCTCTTGCGGTTTTTTCATTTTCCCAGGGAAGACCCAAAACATAATAGGCATACACTTTTATGCCCATCTTTTTAAAAAGTGAAACAGTACTTTTAATATCTTCAAGAGTTATCTTTTTGCCCATTTTATCCAGCATATACTGCGAGCCGCTTTCAATTCCTATTGAAACAAGTTTACATCCGGCTTTTTTCATCAATTTAACCGTTTCGACATCAGCCGTATCCGCTCTTGAATTTGTTGAAAATGTAATTTTTAACCCTGAATTAATTATTGCATCACAAAGGTTATGCACCCATTGTTTATCAAGGTTGAAAATATCAGACCAGAATATGAAATTTTTAATTCCATATTTTTCATAACACTCCTTAATTTCTCCAAGAATATTTTCAGGGCTTCTATAGCGCACCTTTGCACCTGAAACAGGGGTTGCAAGACAAAAGAAGCAATGGAAAGGACATCCTCTTGATACTTTTATTACCGCCTGCAGCTCACCTGTATCCGGTCTTTTATAAATATTGTTATCAATTAAATCACGCGCCGGATACGGAAGCTTATCAAGCTCATTATTAAACGGACGTTTTTCATTGGATAAAATCTCATTCCCCATTCTATAAGTAATTCCTAAAATTTCAGAATAAGGCTTATCGGATAAAATTTCTTTAAGGGTTAATTCAGCTTCGCCCATTATTGCAATATCAAGCTCTGTATATTTTTCAAGTGCTTCGCGTGAGAGCATATTAAAATGTGCACCTTTTGCAATTGTTATAATTTTCTGATATCTTTCTTTAATTTTGGATAAAATCCCTAAATCATTATCCAAAGTAGGCGTTGCAGCATTCAAAACAAGATAATCCGGCTTAAACTCTTCTATATCATCCAAAACATTTTGAATTGTTTCATTATTTAAGCTGTAATCTTTAATTTTAGGCTCAAAACCGCATTCTCGTGCAATTGATGCCAGATACATTAAATCTGAAGGCGGAAGCGGCGGGATAACAATTAAATCATCCGTCGGCTGCTGGCATCTGTCTTCTCTGTTCATTACAGGAGATGGCGGATATATTAAAAATATTCTTTTTTTATTCATTTTAAAAAATTCCTCACTCTTTTATCCAGTGTAAATTTTATTAATTTATTTAAAACCCCTTTCGGGATGAATTTTGAAAATGAAGCAAAATACGCATCAAGCCCTACAAGATAGCTTTTTTTAGGGTGTTTGGCTTTAAGGGCTTTAAAAATAACTGCAGCAGCTTCATCGGGGCTTATTCCCCTGTTTGAATTTTTCTTAGCGTTTTCCAGAAGAAATTCACCGATTTTTTTATACTCTCCATCAAAATTTTTAAAATTGCTCTCGTTTAAATCAATGCAATACTGCCAGAATTTTGTTTTTACAACCCCGGGCTTAATTGAAACACAAGAAATTCCCGTTTCAAGTTCAAAAGCATTTAATAAAATATCAGAAGCCGCCTTAGAAGCGCAATAGGGAGATATAAAAGGAAAAATCCCGAATGATGCCATAGATGAAATATTTATAACCTTAGAATTTTTATTTAAATAAGGATAAACATGTTTTAAAAGTCTTGCAAGGCCGACTGTTGTAACATCCAGCTGAAATTTAAGGTCATCAGGGTTTAATTTCGCAACAGGAGATGTTATTGCCGCTCCTGCAAAATTTACAACCGCATCAAATTTTATATCCTGAAAATTTTCAAAAGCCTCAATAAAAGATTTTTCATCACACAAATCAAGAATAAAAGGGGTAAAACTTTCGCTTTTTTCAGGTAAATTTTTCCTGTATGAAGCAAAAATGTTAAATTTATTACACTCTCCCTCTTTTAAAAGAAGTTTAATCAAGCTTTTTGCAATATCGGAACCGGCCGCTATTAATAATACATTCTTCATAGGTAATTTATACCATTAAGTTAATTATCATGGCTAAAGACTTTACAATTTGACACACAAACGGTAAATATGGTAAAGATAAGGTATGGAAGAGAAATTAGACATAATTACCATAGGGGAGAGTTTAATAGAGCTTTCAAGCGCAGGCTCCCTTGAGACAAGCGAATGTTTTAATAAAAATTATGGCGGTGATACACTGACAACCGCCATTGCATCACTTCGAAGCGGCTCAAAGGTAGGATATATAACAAAAGTCGGAGATGATACTTTTGGCGAATATCTTCTTTCAGCCTGGAAAGCAGAAGGACTGGATGCAAGCACGGTTAAACTTTCCAAAGGCCAAAACGGAATATATTTTGTAGGCCACAATAACAATTCAAGAGAATATCAATATTACAGACAAAAGACGGCTGCAAGCACACTGAGCATTGATGATATTGATTTTAATTATATAAAATCTTCAAAATCAATTTATGCCACAGGGTTTGCCCAGAGTCTCTCCTTAAGCGTACAGGAGAGCATTCAGGAAGTTTTCAAATTCGCAAAAGAAAACGGGATTATAACTTCATATGACCCGAACTGCCAGAAATACGGCACAGGACAGGATGAAGCTCTTGAAAATTTTAACATGATAAGAGATTATATAGATATTTTATTTATAGAATCCAAGGATGGAGAGCAATTATTTGAAACAACAAGCGTAAACATGCTTATTACAAGGCTTTGTGACCTTGGTATAAAAACCGTTGTTGTAAAAGATATGGCAACAGGGATAACAATATATGAAAATAACGATACAGTAAATATTCCGCCGATTTTAACCGAAATGATAGATGCAACCGGTGTATCAAATGCTTTTAACGGCGGATTTTTAAGCAGATATCTGGATGGAGCCGGCGCATTAAATGCAGGAAAATTTGCAAATGCTCTGTGTCTTTTGCAGATGCAAAATGTCGGCGCGGTAAAATCCATCCCTTATAAAAAAGATGTAGAAGAATATTGCAGGAAAATTTATGGGTAAAAGAGTATTAATTTCAGGGTATATCGGTTTTCAAAATTTTGGCGACGATGCCATATTGGGATTACTTGTTAAATATTTAAAACGCAACAATTGTCATGTTACGGCACTTTCAGGCGACCCGCACGGTACGCAGAGGACATTTAAAATTAATGCACTACATTATACAAACATTTTTCAGATAATATGGGGTATTATTGATTCAAATGTTCTTATAAGCGGGGGTGGGAGCCTTATACAAAATGGAACAAGTTCTTTAAGTCTTTTATATTATCTTGGAATAATATTTTTAGCAAAACTTTTAGGCACAAAAGTTATAATTTTTGCTCAGGGCATAGGTCCAATATATGGTAAAAACTGGCAGCGTTTGAGCAGATTAGTATTAAAAATGTGTGATTTGATTCTAGTTAGGGATATTTATTCCCAGAGAATTCTAAAAAAATGGGGAATATCTTCAAGATATGTTATAGACCCTGTTTGGGATGTTAACTGTCCGCCATTAGATAATGAAGGATGTGTTGGAGTTCAATTAAGACATTACAGATTTTTACACCCGACCCTTCTTCAAGAACTTGCAAAATACATAGGAATATACTTCGGCGACAGAAAGATTAAAATATTTTCTTTCCAAAACGAGCAGGATACAGACCTTGCTTATAAGTTTGAATACTGGCTCAGGGCACAGTGCGCCGATATTAAAACCGAAGTGGTTCTTCCTACTTCCCACAGACACTTAATTGAAGAATTTTCACATCTTGAATATTTATTTGCAATGAGATACCATGCAGTTTTAATTGCCCTTAAAA
>CAQTPN010000165.1 GCA_948888345.1 uncultured bacterium
CTCCTATTATTAAAGTTCCTAAATCATCAAGTTTAAATGAGCTTCTAAGCCTCATAGGCACGCTAAACTGTTTTGCTGTTTCAACAGACCTTGGATGCAAAACGTTGGCACCCACACGTGCAAGCTCAAGCATTTCTTCATAAGAAATTTCTTTTAATTTCTGTGCTGTAGGTACAACTCTGGGGTCTGTTGTATAAATCCCTTCAACATCTGAATAAATATCACATCTGTCAACTTTCATTGCAGCAGCTATTGCAACAGCCGATGTATCAGAGCCGCCTCTTCCAAGCGTTGTAATCTCACCCTTTTTTGTAACACCCTGAAATCCTGCAACGATAATTATTTTACCTTCCTCAATGTGTTTTTCAAGTTTTTCTGTTTTAATATCAACAATTCTTGCTTTTGAATGCGTTTCTTCGGTTAAAATTCCAACCTGTGCGCCTGTCATAGAAACAGCATCATATCCCATTTCCTGAATTGCCATTGTAAGGAGTGCAATCGAAACCTGCTCCCCTGTAGACATAAGCATATCCATCTCGCGTTCTGAAGGATGTGCGGAAATTTCATGTGCAAGCTTAATTAAATTATCCGTTGTGTGTCCCATAGCAGAAACAACAACTATTACATCATTTCCAAGCTCTTTTTCTTTTACAACGGCACGGGCCACATTCTTAATTTTATCAGTATCGGCAAGCGATGTACCGCCAAATTTTTGTACAACTATACTCATTTCTTTACTCTTTTTTCTCCAGCTTTAGCTTTAATTCGTTATACTTTTCTCTCACCCAAAGGTCGCTGTCCCCATGGATAGAAAACATTTTATCACAAACCTCAATTGTTGTCTTGATTAAATATTCATTATCCTTTTCTTCTTCCAAAAGTTTTACATAAGCAAGAACCTTAAGCATCATAAGTTCTTTATTATCGGGGTGTTCGTTTTCCAGTTCAAGAAGCATTGAAAGCCCCTCTTTTGCTTTATTTGTCTTTATAAGGCATTCAATTTTTCCAAATTTTGCAATTAAAAGACTTTTATCCATTTCATAAGCTTTTTCAAATTTTTCCATTGCATCATAGTATTCATCATTTTTTAACAATAAAATGGCGTATACAAGAATGATTTTAGGATTATTCTTATCAAGAAGCCATGCAGAGCGTATTTTTCTTATAGCCGTTTCCCTATCCCCTAAGATACTGTATGTATTTGCAAGATTAACCTTTGCATCAACATTATCAGGATTATATTCTACGGTTTTTTCCCAGTATTTAAGTGCATTTTTATAATCTGCCTTTTGCTGGTAGCAGTTTGCAATGTTAAAATATACATGTTTTGCATCATTTGAAGAATTCAAAGCCCGCATAAAATAATCAAGTGCATCATCATACTGCTTCTTTTTAAAAAAATACTGCCCCGTATTATATAAAGTAATTGTATGTTCAGGCTCAATTTCAAGGATTTTCTGCATAATATCATAGGCTGAATCATCCTTATTTAATTTCAAATAAGAAATAGAAAGTCCGTAATAAGGAAATACCGAGGTGTTATCGTATTTTGCAGCTTTTAAAAATTTATCAACCGATAAATCCCATCTTTTAAAATTTTGACACGCCAAACCCCATGAAGAATAAAACTGCATGGTCAAAGGAGAGATTGAAAGAGCCTTTTCATAGGCATTAAAACATTTTTCTTCCTCATTAAGATACATATAAGATTCTGCAAGCAAAATATGCGTTTCAAGCTTATCCGGCTTTATAATTACAGCCTTTCTTGCATATTCGGTCGCGCTTTTATAATTTTTCAATTGAAAAAAACAATATGCAAGATAATAAAGTGCCTCGGAATGAAAAGGAAGCATTGAATTAACCTTTTGAAATTTTTCAATAGCACTGCTGTATTCTCCCATCTGCGATAACAATACACCCCAGAGGTATATCCCCTGCATATTGGATGGATTATACATACAGGCTTTTCTAAAAGCATCATTTGCTTCATCTTTGTGTTCAAATTTTGCTAAAAAAATTGCTTTATTTATATATGTTTGCGAATTTCTCGGGTCAATTTTCAAAGATACATCAAAAGCCTTTTTTGCTTTTTTATAATCCGAAATTTCAGAATACACAGACCCCAGAAGAGAATAAGCCTTGGCAGACATCCTGTCTATTCTTATAGCATGACGGAAACATTCTATGGCTTCATCAAATTCATTATTTTTCGCCTTAATAATGCCGATATTTATATAACCTTCAGGATTTTTGTATGCCATATTAACACTTATTTCAAATTTTTTAAGTGCCTCTTTTGAATTCCCTTCATCCAGAAGCTTCATCCCCCAGTTTATATAAGCAAGGGAAGGAAGCCCCACTTCTTTCCCGACATTTTTATATTTATTTACAAGGGCATTGAGCTTATTTGTTCTGAATAAAATTCTTTTTATATTCTTAATAAAATCCATAACGATTAAATATTACCCTGAACATTGCAGGATATCAAACAATCTACCATTTCACGAAAAGCACCGCTTCCGCCTTCAGCATTTGTTACCTGTACTCCCTGCATCACCTTTATTATAGGATTTGCATTCTTTGGTGCTATTTTATATTTAACACATTCAAAAGCGGCAATATCATTTATATCATCCCCGATATAAAGCACTTCATCGGCATTCATATTATATTTTTCCATTAAAGAAGAAAGAACTATGCCTTTTTGTCTGATTCCTTTATGTATTTCTTCAATTCCGAATTTTTCCCTGAAATATTCTAAAATATTTGTTGTTTCACCCGATATTATCCCAAAAATTATCCCCTTCTTTAAAAGAATTGAAACGCCCATAATATCAATAAAATTTACTCTCTTCTGCTGGTTTAAATTTTCATCCAGCAAAAATGACCCGTCAGTAAAAACGCCGTCAAAATCAGATATCACCATCTTTATATCTTTGGATAATTTTAAATTGCTTTCCATATTAAAATCCTTATTAATCCCCGAAATTGCCCCGTATTATATCAGATATAAAAGGAAAATAAGTCTTTTTCCCGAAAAATGCACCGAGTGCAAGATAGGTTAATATTATAAATACAATAAAATTAAATAATGAAAACGTAAAATATACAGGTTCTTCAAAAAACCAGTGGAAAAAATGCGCAATCAACTCACCTATATAAGGAATTTTTATTGTAAGTGAAAAAATAAAATTTAACCCCATTGATAAAACAGCAAGAAGTATTGATATAAAAATTGACTGATAAATGTGATACATACAAAATGATGTAACATTTTTTTTAAAAATCAGCATTGATGCTATAAGCCAGATAATTCCCGTAAGGCCGAAAGTGTAATAGCTTGAAATTGAAACAAACTTATCAAAAAGACTTACAGGGCTTGAATATTTAAAACCGCTCATCTATCCTGCAACCTTTCTTGTAATGTAAGCATTCATAATTTCAACATAAATGAGCCTTACCTCGTTATTTTCAGGCACTTCTTTCAAAGCCTTTCTGTAATAATCAATCGCATTATGAATATCCTCTAAAAGCATGTAAGCATTTGCAATAAATACATATAAAATGCCTCTGCCTCTTGTTTCATCCGAAGGCACAAGTTTTACAGCCTTTTTATAAAGCCCTATCGCCTCTTCATACCTTTTTTCATTCGTTAAAATATTTGCAAGAAGAATATATGCATTA
Source organism: uncultured bacterium (assembly GCA_948888345.1). Taxonomy (GTDB): domain Bacteria; phylum Cyanobacteriota; class Vampirovibrionia; order Gastranaerophilales; family Gastranaerophilaceae; genus MGBC122484. Next base: position 3,685 of record CAQTPN010000165.1, read on the forward strand.
GGTTTAGAGGGGTCAATTTCAATAGCCCGTTTGTATAAATCCATTGCTTTATCAGACTCACCTGCATCAGAAAGGGTGATTGCCCAGCACAGCCATGCAGAATAATTTTCAGGTTCAATTTTTACCGTACGCTCAAAATATCTGAATGCTTCTTTTTCCATTTTCATTGAAGCATAAGCATTTGCAAGACATAAAGCCGCTTTTGAATCATTAGGATTTAATTCAAGTGCTCTTTTATAATATCTTGAAGCCTGCTCAAAATCTCCTTCTCGCTGAAAAATATTAGCTAAATAAACGTAATATTCTCCGCAGGTATTATCAATTTCAATAGCTTTTTTGTAATAGCTTTTAGCCTCTTCAAGATTATCATTATCCTGAAATAAAATTCCGAGAGCACTGTAAACCTGTGCCTGATTTTTATCCAGTTCTATTGATTTTGTATAATATTTCAGTGCATTTGAAAAATTTCCAATCTCAGCGTAAACATTACCCAGATTAAAATATATTGAAGGATTAGAAGGGTCAATTATTGCAGCTTTTAAATACAGTTCAATAACTTTTTGAAAATTTTTCTTATAAAAATAAATACTTCCTGAATTTATTAAAGCCTGAACATCATCAGGAAAAATTTCAAGCATCTTGTTATATATGCTTAAAGCACTGTCAAATTCATTGTCTACAATATAAATATTTGTTAATTCCCTGTAATTATCAATTACATCAGGTTCGTTTTTAATTTTTTC
>CAQTPN010000166.1:0-541 GCA_948888345.1 uncultured bacterium
TTCTTTTGCAATGGTAACGCCATCGTTTACAATTTGAGGTGAACCGTATTTTTTACCGATAATAACATTTCTTCCTTTAGGTCCAAGGGTAACTTTAACGGCATTTGCCACTTCATTTACGCCTTTTAAAAGGCTTTCTCTGGCATCCGTATCAAATATAATTTTCTTTGCCATAATAATTTTCTCCTATTTCTTATCTTTTGCTATCCGGAATTTTTTGCGGTGAAAGAACCATTAAAGAGGAGCGTCAGCGACGGGACTGCGTCCTTGAACCGTAAAAAATTCCGGATAGCATTTGAATTTCTATTCAATAATAGCTAATACATCTTTAACTGATAAAATTTTATATTCAACATTTTCAACCTTTACATCGGTTCCTGAATATTTGGCATATAAAACCTTATCCCCAACTTTAACTTCCATATCTTCTTTAGAACCTGAATCTAAAGTTTTACCGGGGCCTACTGCTACTACTTCACCTTTTTGGGGTTTTTCTTTAGCAGAATCGGGAATAAAAATTCCGCCCTGTGTTTTTTCAGCA